>NZ_JCABYM010000055.1:0-68724 GCF_059499385.1 Limnoglobus sp.
CCCCCCCCCCCCCCCCCCCCCCCCACCTCCCTTCCGCGGACGCGATCCTCACCGGCCGGGGACGCGCTCACCCCCCTCCCTAGCCCTCCCCCCCAAGGGGAGAGGGAACAAGAAAGATTGGCCTCGGCCACCCTCGCCCGCAGTGGGTCGTGCTCGATGGCGACGACGGTTCGCCCGTCGGCCGCGAGCGCCGTCGCGTCCGCACCGATGCCGCAACAGAAGTCGCCGACCGTAACGAATTCACGGAACCGCTTCGACCGATACGACGCGACCGGCCACGACGACGCCTGTTCCAGCGCCTCGCGGGTGAAGAACATTCGCCCCGCGTCCGGGAACTTCGCCGCCGCCTTCGCCCGCAGGATGATCGTCTCGACGGCCGCCTTCGCCAGCTCCGGCGGGAACCGCTTCCGCAACTTCTCGTAAGCCGCGAGGAACGTCTTGTCGGTCGGTTCCAGTTCCCGCGCGGCCGCGAGCGCCGATTCGCCGCGCGGGGTCAGAAGTTGCTCGAAGGTGGCGAGTTCCATGAGGAATCAGACGAGCCGCTCCCCGCCGACGTAGACCTGCTTCACTTCCAACTCCTGGTTCATCACGAGGAAGTCGGCCCGCTTGCCGTGCTCGACGCTGCCCAGCTCGCGGTCGAGGCCGATGATCCGGGCTGGGGTCAGGCTCGCCATGCGGACGGCCTCGTGCAGCGGTGCGATCCGGGCCATCGTGCGGACGCAGTGGTCCATCCCCATAACGCCGGACGCGAGGGCCGTGCCCTCCATCGTCACGCCCACGTCGCTCAGTCGGCGGACTTTCTCACCGCGGCCTTCGGGGCCGAACCAATACTCGCCGTCCGGCAGGTCCACGGCCCGCATCGCGTCGGTGACGAGGGCGAGGCGATCCGGCCCCTTCACCTTGTACGCGAGCCGCAACAGCGCGTCGTCGAGGTGCTTGCCGTCGGCAATCACTTCCGTCGTCAGCTCGTCGTAGTAGAGCGTGGCTTCGAGGACGCCGGCCCGCATGGGGAACGTCTGTTGCTGCCGCAGCCGGGCGCGGTCGGACATGGCGCAGAACAGGTGATCGACGTGCCGCGCGCCCCACGCCACGGCCGCGGACACCTGGTCCATCGTCGCGTAGCTGTGGCCGATGTTCACGCGGACTCGACACTCGATACAGGCGCGGGTCATCACCTCGGCGTTCGGCAGCTCCGGCGCGATCGTCACGGTCAGCGGGAACGAATCGTCGAACGCGGCGTACTGTTCCACCCGTCCGGCCTGCGGCGTCAGGAACGCGGCGTTCGGGTGGCAGCCCTTCGCGGTCGGCAGGAAGTACGGCCCGTACAGGTGGCCGCCGACCACCCGCGCCCCGCCCGTCGATTCGCGGTGAAAGAATTGGCACAGCGCGAGGAACTTCGCATAGTCGGCCTCGTCGCTCACCGTGCTCGTCGGGGTCAGCGCGGTCGTGCCGTGCCTCGCGTGCGTACGGCAGGTCGTGCGGAACGCCTCCGGCGTCAGGTCCATGAAGTCGGCCCCGCCGCCGCCGTGGACGTGCAGGTCCACGAAGCCGGGGCAGAGGTACGCGCCGGCGAGCGGCACGACGGCCTTCGCCGACACGTCCCGCGATTCCAGGCCGAGGATCCGCCCGTTCTCGACGACCACGGAAGCGACTTCTTCCACGCGGTCCGGGAAGACGACGTTCGCCCTCGAAAACACCAGGTCCGGCATGTCGGCGGTCCACCTGCTAAACACGGAACGACCGGCGCGACCCGCCGGGTTTCGCACGGCCCGGCGGTCGGAAACCGTAGTGCCGTCTTAGCCGTTCCCGTAAAAAACACAACAGACCCCAGAGGCTCCCCGATGGCGCGACGCGACTTGGCCGGACTCCGTGTTCTCGTGACAGGCGCATCCCAGGGCATCGGCCGGGCGATCGCCGTCGCCGCGGCGAAGCGCGGGTGCAAGGTTGTCGCCTCGGCCCGCTCTGTCGAAATGCTCGCGGAGCTTGCGAAGGACGTTCGCGACGCCGGCGGGGCGCTCGAAACGGCGGCCGGCGACATCACGAAGCCGGCCGACCGACAGGCGATGGTGGCCGCGGCCCAGCAACATTTCGGCGGGCTGGACGTGCTCATCAACAACGCCGGGATCGGCGCGACCGGGCACTTCATGGACTCGGACCCGCAGGTCCTCCGCGACATCTTCGAGACGAACTACTTCGCCCTGTGCGAACTCACGCGGCTGTGCATCCCCCTGCTCAAGCAAGGGAAGACGCCGGCCATCGTGAACATCTCGTCCGTCGTCGCGCGGCGGGCGTACCCGGCCCGCTCGCTCTATTCCAGCAGCAAGTTCGCGCTCGCCGGGTTCAGCGAGGCGCTGCGCGCCGAACTCGCGAAGGACGGCATCGACGTGGTGGTCGTGAACCCCGGCCTGACGCAGACGAACTTCTCGAAGAACATGCTCGAAGCTAAGGCGAAAGTGTCGCTCGATCACAAGCGGGGCATGACCTCGGAGGAAGTGGCCGACGCCACGCTCGACGCGCTGCGGAAGGGCAAGAGTGAGGTGACGCTGACGTTCCAGGGGAAGATGCTCGTCTTCATGACGCGGTTCTTCCCGTGGGTGTTCGACATCTTCGCGAAGAAGAAGGTCCGCGAGCTGTTCAAGGACGAGATCGCCGAACGGAAGAAACAAGCTGCTACTTCGTGATGCGGACGATCATCCGCTGGCCGATGCGGAGCGGCTCCTTCGACGGGTCGAGTTCGATAATCACTTCGGTCGTCCGCACGTCGTTCAGCTCGCCCGGTTCGAGCAGGATGGACCGCTTCTGCGCCACCCATCCGGCGATCGACCGGACCTTGCCGGTCCACGTCGGCGAGTCGGACCGGGCGTCGTCCTTGATGGCCGCTTTCATTCCTTCTTTCACACGGCCTAACCCGGACTGTTCGACCTCGGCGCGGACGATCATCTGACTGCTCGGCGCGAACAGGATCATCGGGATCGGCGAAGTCGGGGCGATTGTCGCGCCGACCGCGACTTGCAACCGGAGAATCGTCCCGTCCGACGGGGCCTTGAGGAGGCACTCCGCCACGGCCTTCTCGGCGCGCTCGACGGCGGCGTCGGCGGTTTCCTTCTTCGCGGTCAACGCCTTCAGTTCTAGGTTCGGGTCGATCTTCTTGAGCTGTTCGAGCTGTAGCTTCTCCGCGTCGGCGAGAATCTTCCCGCTCTTGAGCTTCGCCGCGAACGTGTCCACGTCGGCCTTCGTCACGTTGCCAGTGAGCTTCGACTTCTCCGTCAGTTGCTCCAGCTGCTTCTCCGCGGACGCGACCTCGGCGAGCGCGGCCTCGACCTTCTTTTCCTGAAGCGTGATCTTGTCCGGGTGCTGCTTCACGCGGAACGTCGCGGCCTCGATCTCGGCGTCCACCGCCTTGACCGCGGCCTTCGCCTCGCGGACCGCGCCGAGGTACACGGCGTCGTCGATTTTCAGGATCGGGTCGCCTTTCTTGACGACGGCCGTTTCCTTCACGAACAGCGCGACCACGCGGCCCGGCTGGGACGGGCTGAGCGAGATCGTCGTGCCGTCGATGTCCACGCGGCCGGTGCAGACGACATCCAGTTCGGCGAGCGACGGCCCGGTGTCCGTGGGCTGCGGCGTGGGCCGGGTGTAGTACCACGCCGGGAAGCCGATCGACGCGATAAGGAGGATGACGCCGAGCCAGACGAACAGGCCGGGGAAGCGGGATTCGGTCGCCATGAGTGGTTCCCTCAGCGGATGTTGTGGGCCGGGTCCACGCCCTGGAACGACCGCAGCGCGGCGAGGCCGGACGCGAGCGCCATCGCCATCGTGATGAGGATCGCGACGCCGATCACGACCGGGTGCATCAGCACCTGCGTGCCCATGTAGTTCGCCCCCTCGACGAGCAAAACCGTGATGGGGGCGGCCACGAGGATGCCGAAGAGGCCGACCCAGAACGATTGCTCCATGACGGACAGTTGCAACCGCCAGCGGGGGATGCCCATCGCGCGGAGCGTGGAATATTCGCGGAGGGACGCGGCGGTCGCGGCGTAGAGCGTTTGGCTCGTCACGACCGCGCCGACGAGGAGGCCGAGGAGGGCCGTGAACCCGACGGCGATACCGGCCTTCGTCGTCGTCAGCCAGTGCATCCGCGACCGCCACGAGAAGTCTTCCGCGGTGAACCCGGTGATCTGCGAGTACCCTTCGAGCCGCCTCACGACCCGTTGCGAGTCTTCGAGCGACTTGCACTTCGCGACCACGTAGGTTGCCTCGCCGGGGAAGTATTTCAGCAGCACGCGGGCGTTCGGGTTCGAGCAGAACACGTAGGGTCCGCCGAGGCTCTTGTACCCGCTGACGAGGCCAACGACCTTCACGCGCACGCCGAGGATGTCCGCGTCGTCGCCGACGCCCTTGATGTTGAGCCGGCCGAGTTCCGACTCATCCACGGCGACCGTGAAGGGCTCGTGCAGCTTCGCGAGCAGGCCGGGGACTTCCCGTAACCCCTCGACGGCCGCGAGCGAGTCGGGTTCGAGGGACGAGCCGACGATGGTGCAAACCTCCGGGGTGGCCGGGTTCTGCGCCGTCGCCACGCGGGTCCAGAGGGAGAAGCCGATCATCGCGAGTTCGGCCCGCTCGACCTCCGGCTGTTCGAGGACGCGGGTGATCCACCGCTCCGGGATCGGCCGGCCGAGGTCCACGCTGCGGACGTTCGGATAGCCGACCCAGACGGTGGCGTTCGACTTGTCGATGGGCAGCGACATCATGGCGAGCAGGCCGATGACGAGGCCGCCCTGCACGGCGATGAGGACGGCCGAGAACGCGACCGCGAGGACGGCCGGGAGGAACCGGTTCCGCTCGTGCCAGATGGTGGTGAGGGAGTAGCTCATGCGACCCGTACAGCATCGCAGAATTACGGGGAAGGGCAATGCCACAGCCTCCGTCGTGGGCGGCGGCCGTGTGGGGGTTATGGCGAATGCGCGGGGTGTGCTAGTAGCAACCCTGGGACCGCGGGCGTCCCGCCCGCCACGGCCCCAGCCCGTCAAAACTGATCCCGGAGGCCGAGAAGGTGGGCGGGCGGGACGCCCGCGGTCCCAGGGCGAGTTACCGCGCCGGCGGCTTACGCGGCCGCGGCGATTCGTCGTCGTAAGCGGCGACGATCTTCGCGACGATCGGGTTCCGCACGATGTCGCCCTCGTCGAGATGCACGACCGACACCCCCTCCACGTCGCGGAGCCGGTGGACCGCGTCGGCGAGGCCGCTCTTGATCGTCCGCGGCAAGTCCACCTGCGTCATGTCGCCGGTGACGACGACCTTCGAGTTGTGCCCCATCCGCGTCAGGAACATCTTCATCTGCGCCGTCGTCGCGTTCTGGCCCTCGTCCAGGATGATGCACGCCCCGTTAATCGTCCGGCCCCGCATGTACGCCAGCGGGACGATCTCGATGATGTCGTTGTCCATGTACCGCCGCACCGCGTCCGGCTCCATGATGTCGTTCAAGGAGTCGAACAGCGGCCGCAGGTACGGGTTGATCTTCTGCACCAGGTCGCCGGGCAGGAAGCCGAGCCGCTCGCCGGCCTCCACGGCCGGGCGGACGAGGACGATCTTCTTCACCGCCCCGGACCGCAACAGGCTGACCGCCCAGCCGACGGCGAGGTACGTCTTCCCCGTCCCGGCCGGGCCGACGCACAGGACCACGTCGTGCGACTTCATCGCCTGTACGTACCGGCCCTGGCCGTCGGTGCGGGGCCGCATGTACTTGCCGGTGTCCGTGACGGCGAGGCTCGTCGTGCCGCCGCGGACGTCGTTGCCGCGGATGACTTCGAGGATCGTCCGCACGTCCTCGGCCGTCAGCTTGCCGGACTTGCGGAGGACGAGCCGCAGCTGCTGGAACGCGCGCTCGGCCTGTTCCGTGCCTTCGGCGCTGCCGTCGATCTGGATCACGTCCCCGCGGGCGACGATGCGGACGCCGAGCGCGTCCCGGATCATCCGCAGGAACTGGTCCCGCGTGCCGAACAGGATGACCGCCTCTTCGCGGCTGTCGAGAGTCAGGGAACGGCTCGCAGGCATCGGATCCGCCATGTTGTGTCTTCTGTTCGTGGTAGACAGACGGCCGGGGAAAAGGTTCTCGCCGAATTTGGCGAACGGCACGGCGTCAGCGTGCCGGTGGTATCTCGGTCTTCACCGGCACGCTGACGCCGTGCCGTTCGCCTGGTCGGTGGCGGCCCTAGAGTTTCAGCAAGAAGTACGCCACGGGCGCGGCGAACAGGATGGAGTCTATCACGTCCAGCACGCCGCCAAAGCCCGGAATACTCTGCGACGCATCCTTGATCTGGCAGTCCCGCTTGAACATCGACTCCGCCAGGTCGCCGAACACGCCGGCCAGCCCGACGAGCAGCCCGAACGCGACGGCCCGCTTCACGTCGTCCTGGAACAGTGCGGGCACGAGGTAGCGGAACGCAACGGCCGTGCCGACGGCCGCGGCCATGCCGCCGAGGAAGCCCTCCCACGTCTTCTTCGGCGAGAGCGTCGGCGTGAACTTGTGGCGGCCGAACGCCATGCCGGTCAGCAGCGCGAAGATGTCCCCAACTTTCGGAACGAAGATCGTCGCGGCGATGGCGGGGCCGGCCAGCTCCTTCGGCAGCCACCGCATCTGCACGATGAAGCTCGGAAACAGCCCTACGTACACGAACAGCAGCACGGCGAACGCGACCCGCTTCGACGAGTTGCCGTCGTTGGAATAGTTCAGGATTTCGTACAGGAACGCGACCACGACTGCGACGACGAACGTGCCGAAGACCGGATGCCATGCCGTCGCGAAAGTCGGGTCGAGCGGATCGTTGACGATCACGAACACCCAGTTCGACGCCAGGATCAGTGGCACGAACCAGCCGACGACTTCCGCGGGCGGGCGGTCCTTCGCCGGGAGCATCCGCCAGAGTTCCCGCGTGCCGGACCAGCCGAGGAACAGCACGGCCGCGAGCAGGAACGGGGCGTGCGGTAGGAAGTAGGCGTCGCCGAAGAGGATGCCGGCGGCCCCGGCCGTGAGCAGCGTGCCGACCACGATTCGCGTGCGGAGCATCGGGTCAGACGGCTCCCTTCACGGCGTCCAGCCCGCCGAACCGCCGCTCGCGGTTCGCGAAGTCCCGCAGCGCCGCGTGCAGCGTTCCCGCGTCGAAGTCCGGCCAGCACTTCGGCGTCACCCACAGCTCCGCGTAGGAGATTTGCCACAGCAGGTAGTTGCTGATCCGCATCTCCCCGGCGGTCCGAATCAGCAGGTCCGGGTCCGGCATCCCGGCCGTGTAGAGCGAGTCGGAAATCGTCGCCTCGTCGATGGCGTCCGGCGGCAGGTCGCCGCGCTTCACGCGGCCGGCGATGGCCCGCACCGCGTCCACGAGTTCCGTCCGGCCGCCGTAGTTAATGGCGAGGCAGAGCGTCAGCCCGGTGTTGCGGCGGCTGAGCGCGATGTTCGTGTCCATCTCGGCCTGCACGTCGTCGCTGATCCCGTCGCGGCGGCCGATGATCGTGAACCGGATGTTCTCGCGGACGATCCGCTCCCGCTCGCTGAGGAGGTACTCCTTCAGGAGCGCCATGAGCATCGCGACCTCGGCGGGCGGCCGCTTCCAGTTCTCGACGCTGAAGCAGTAGAGCGTGAGCTGGCCGAGGCCGAGGTGGCAGGCTTCGTCCACGATGTCGCGGACGACCTGGGTTCCGCGGACGTGCCCGGCGAACCGCGGCTCGCCGCGCTCGACGGCCCACCGGCCGTTGCCGTCCATGATGATGGCGATGTGCCGCGGCAGCCGCTCCGGGTCGAGGCCGACGGAGCGGGTGTAGGCGGCGGCTTCGGCGGGGGTGAACGGCATGGGGGAAGTTTACGGAAAGTAGTAGGCACACTCCGTGTGCCGTTTGCTTCCCGCCAGCGAAGGCTGTCTTCAATGGGGAAGCGCCTGCTTTCGGCTCCAGGTCTTCGACATAGGAAGCAGACGGCACACGGAGTGTGCCTACTACTATGTGACGATCGTCTGGTCGCGGTCGGGACCAACCGAAATGAACGACACCTTCTTCCCGACCAGCTCGCCGACGCGGTCCACGTACCGGCGGGCGGCGGCGGGCAGGTCGGACAGCTTCCTTGCCCGCGTGATGTCCTCCGTCCAGCCGGGGACCGTCTCCAGCACCGGCTTGCACTTCTCCAACTGGAACGAGTCGCTCGGGAAGTGGTCGATCCGGCGGCCGTCGATCTCGTAGGCGTCGCAAATCTTCAGTTCCTTCAGCCCGCTCAGCACGTCGAGCAGCATGATCGTGATCTCGTCCACGCCGGCCAAGGCGGCGGTGTACCGCACGGCCACGGTGTCCAGCCAGCCGACGCGGCGGGGGCGGCCGGTGACGGTCCCGAACTCGCGGCCGACGGTGCGGATGCGGCTGCCGATGCCGTCCGGCCCGTCGTCCAGCTCCGTCGGGAACGGCCCGCGGCCGACGCGGGTGGTGTACGCCTTCACGATGCCGATGATCCGGCCGACGTTCCGCGACGGCACGCCGCTGCCCGGCCAGATGCCGGACGGTAGGCTGCTCGAACTCGTCACGTAGGGGAACGTCCCGTGGTCCACGTCCAGGAGGCTGCCCTGCGCCGCCTCGAAGAGGATGTTCTTCCCTGCGGCGAGGGCGTCGTGCAGGAGCCGCGACGTGTCGCAGACGTGCGGCCGCAGCCGCTCGGCGTAGCCGAGGTATTCGTCGGTCAGCTTCGGCGCGTCGAAAAGCTTCGCCCCGTCCGGGTGGCCGTTCGCGAACGCCTTGAGGATGCGGTTCTTGAACGGGACGATGTAATTCAGCCGTTCCTGTAGGTAGTTCGGGTGGAGCAGGTCGCCGACGCGGATGCCAAACCTTCGGCCGACCTTGTCCTGGTAGCACGGGCCGATGCCGCGGCCGGTCGTGCCGATCTTGTTCTCCCCCTCCGCCTCGGCGAGCCGTTCCTCCTCCATGTGGTACGGGAAGATGACGTGGGCGTGGTCGCTGACGACGAGGTTGTCGCCGACGGCGACGCCGCCGGCGCGGAGCTTCTCGACCTCCTCGATGAACCGCGGCGGGTAGACGACGACGCCGTTGCCGATGACCGACTTGACGTGCGGCTTGAGGACGCCGGTGGGGAGCAGCGACAGGGCGAACTTGCGGTCGCCCCAGACGACGGTGTGCCCGGCGTTCGCGCCGCCGTTGTACCGGACGACGAAGTCGTGCTTGTCGCTCAGGATGTCAACGATCTTACCCTTCGCCTCGTCGCCCCATTGCAGGCCGACGACACACGTAGCAGGCATCGGAAAGGTCCACAGGTGTTGCTCACGGTTGGGCCGAGGGGCGGCGAAGCCCCCGGAACACGGTAGGCGGTGAACAACAGTAAGGCAAGGGAAACGGACTGTTTAGCGACGCGGGACCACTTTATATAGCCGCCGGCTTGCCGGCGGGGTTTGCGGGTTTCAAAAACCCCGCCGGCAAGCCGGCGGCTATATAGAAGCGCCTTCTATAACAACTCGCATCCCACCCCGGAGTTCGTCATGTCACGTCGCGCGCTCGCACTCCTCGTTCCGCTTCTGGTGCTCGGCAACGTTCGTGCCGACGGGCCGAAGGACAACATCCCCGACAACGTCCGACCGATCCCGCCGAAGGGGTCCGACATTTCGCCGGAAGACAAGGCCGAACTCCGGGCCGGGCTAGACGCGCTCGGCAAGGAACTGGCGGCCCTCAAGACCCACGAGCTGCTGCCGGACGTGGAGATTTACCACACGGCCGTCCGGTATGGACTCGACTTCGACGAACTGTACGTCGTGACCGACCCGAAGACGAAGAAGGTCACGCGGGACGACGTGAAGACGGCCAGGGCACACCTCAAGACCGGGATGCAGCGCGCGAAGGAGCTGAAGGACGGCAAGCCGAGCTGGACCACCGCGACCGGCACGGTCGTCCGCGGCTACCGGTCGAAGATCGACGGCAGCGCCCAGCCGTTCGGCCTGGTCATCCCGAAGGAGTACGACTTCGCCGGGCAGAACAAGCACCGGCTCGATTTCTGGTGGCACGGCCGGTTCGAGAACGTCCTCGAGTTGTCGTTCATCGCCGACCGCGAGAAGAACCCCGGCCAGTTCACGCCGCCCGGCGCGATCGTCGCCCACCCGTTCGGCCGGTTCAGCAACGCGAACAAGTTCGCCGGCGAAATTGACTCGCTCGAAATCCTCGACTTCCTCAAAAAGCACTACCGGATCGACGAGTCGCGGATCGTCGCCCGCGGGTTCAGCATGGGCGGGGCGGCGTGCTGGCAGTACGCAGTCCACTACCCGACGCTGTTCTGCGCTGCCGCGCCGGGGGCCGGGTTCGCCGAGACGCGGGAGTTCCTCAACGACTTCCAGAACGAGGTCGTGAAGCCCACGTGGTACGAGAAGAAGCTGTGGCGGATGTACGACGCGACGGAGTATGCCCAGAACGTCTTCAACATCCCGACCGTCGCGTACAGCGGCGAGATCGACAAGCAGAAGCAGGCCGCCGACTTGATGGCCCGCGAGATGAAGAAGGTCGGCCTGGAACTGACGCACGTCATCGGGCCGAAAACCGGGCACAGCTACGAGAAGGCCGCGAAGGAGCAGGTCAACGTCCGGATCGACGAGCCGGTCGGCCGGGGCAAGGTCGCGGACGCCGACCGGACGGAGTTGAAGTTCGTGACCTACACGCTGCGGTACAACCGTTGCGGGTGGGTGACGGTCACGGGGTTGGAGCGCCACTGGGAGAAGGCGAGCGTAGACGGCTTCCAGGGTCCGGGGATGACCACCGTGACCACGAAGGGCGTGACCGGTTTGACGCTGAGTATACCGCAACCCATGATCGGCGGGCCGAACAAGGTCACGATCGACGGTACGGAACTGACGATGCCCACCCCGGCCCACTACCGCAAGGTAGACGGCAAGTGGACTCTCCAGGAAAAGCCCACGTCTGAACTCCGTAAAGTTCCTGGGCTGCAAGGCCCCATCGACGACGCGTTCATGGACTCGTTCGTCATGGTGAAGCCGACCGGCACGCCGATGAGCGACGCGATTGGCAAGTGGGCGGACGCGGAGATGAAGCACGCCGTCGCGCACTGGCGGCAACAGTTCCGCGGCGACGCCCGCGTGAAGGCGGACACGGATGTTACCGAGGACGACATCCGGAATCACAACCTCGTCCTCTGGGGCGACCCGAAGAGCAACAAGCTGCTCGCGAAGATCATCGACAAGCTGCCGATCAAGGAGTTCGGCGACACGACGGTGCAGCTGCTCATCTACCCGAACCCGCTCAACCCGAAGAAGTACGTGGTGCTGAACAGCGGGTTTACGTACCGCGAGTACGCCTACCTGAACAACGCCCGGCAGGTCCCGATGCTGCCGGACTACGCGGTCATCGACGTGACGACGCCGCCGAACTCGCGGTTCCCCGGCAAGGTCGTGCGGGCCGGGTTCTTCGGCGAGAAGTGGGAGCTGCTGCCGAACGACGGGCAGTGATCTGTCGCAACGGCGAGCGTCGCGGCGTGCGTGCGACGTGTCTCCGAATCCGGCGGCCGGAGGCCACTGTTTGTAGAACCCTGAGCGGAAGCGACGGGGTGTGAGACCTGCTCCCACACCCCGTCGCTTCCGCTCAGGGTTCTACCTGCATGGTATTCTGCCACTGCCCGGCACGAGACACGTCGGGCTTACGCCCCGACGCTCGCCGTTGGTGTGGCATATAGTTCCCCGTGCGAGGGAGGTGGTCGGCCTCGGCTCGGCCGACCTACTTGTCGAGGATTTGTCATGTCGGTCGCCCGGTCGTTGCGGTTCGTCGTTTTGCTCTCCCCGGCGTTGTGCCTCATCGGCGGGGTCGCGTGGTTCATCCTCAAGCCGACGCCCTCGCCGTCGCCGGCCGGCACGGCCGACGAGCCGCGAACCGACGGCGGGAAGCTCGTCGTCCTCGTCGTCTTCGACCAGATGCGCGGCGACTACCTCGACCGGTGGAAGCAACACTTCGGTGGCGACGGCTTCGAGAAGCTGAAACGCGACGGCGTCTGGTACTCGAACGCCCACCTCCCCTACGCCGCGTCGTCCACCGGGCCGGGGCACGCCTCGCTTGCCACCGGCGCGCCGCCGGCCGTCCACGGCATCATCGAGAACCGCTGGTTCGACCGCGCCCGCGGGAAGGTGGTGTACTCCGCCACCACCGAGGAGGGGTACGACCGCGTCCCTTCCTCGACCGCGGCGGCGCGGGAGCGGTGGCCGGCCCTCGCCCCGGTGCGGGTGCTCGCCCCGACGGTCGGCGATGCCCTGAAGGAGCAGTCGAAGGGTGGCCGCGTGTTCAGCCTATCGCTGAAGGACCGGGCGGCCGTGCTGATGGGCGGGAAGGAACCGAACGGCGTCTACTGCTTCGACTCGGCCGTCGGCGAGTTCCACACGTCCAGCTACTACCGGGCGTCCGTGCCGGCGTGGGTGGACGCGTTCGACCGCAACCGGATCGCCCACCGGTGGAGCGGGAAGCCGTGGGACCGGCTGAAGCCGCCGGCCATCTACAACACCCTCGGCCGCGACGACGTGGCCGAGGAAAGCACGTTCAACCACCCCAGCCGCGTCTTCCCGCACGCGATCCCGGACGTGAACGCCCGCGCGTCATCCTACTTCAACGCCCTGGAGTATTCTCCCTACGGCGGCGAGTTGCTCTGGGAGTTCGCGAAGGCCGCCATCGAGGGGGAGAAGCTCGGCCGCAACGGGACGACCGACCTGCTGTGCGTGAGCTTCAGCTCGAACGACCACATCGGCCACGCCTTCGGCCCCGACTCGCACGAAGTCCTGGACGTGACGCTGCGGTCCGACAAACTCCTCGGCGAGATGCTCGCCCACCTGGACGAGGCGGTCGGCAAGGACCGGTACGCCGTCGTCGTGACATCGGACCACGGGATTTGCCCGCTCACGGAGGTGGCGCGGATGGACCACCCGGAGGCGCGGCGGGTCGATCTGAACAAGGACGTTCTCAACGGCCTCGACGAGCACCTGGACAAGGTCTTCGGCCAGCGGGACGGCGTGCCCGGTCAGTGGGTCGAGAACGGAGCGAAGGCGAAGGACTGTCACCCGTGGGTGTACCTCAACCGCCGGGCGATCGAGGCGATGGAGAAAACTTACGACGAAGTCGAGGCGGCCGCGGCGAACTGGCTCCGCGAGCGGCCCGTGCCGGTGACGGTGTTCACGCGGACGCAGTTACTCGCGGGGCAGTTCAAACCCGAAGAACAGCCGTTCGCCGACATGACCCGCATCTCGTTCCACCCGGACCGGGCCGGGGACTTGTACCTGATTCTACCCCCGTACACGCTGCTCGGCGGGCCGCTGGGGCAGGGGACGGACCACGGCACGCCGCACGAGTACGACCGACACGTCCCGATCCTCGCCTCCGGGGCCGGCGTCCCGAAGCTCGGCGAGCGGAAGGAGCCGACGAGTTCGCTGGCCGTCGCCCCGCTGGTGGCGTACCTGCTCGGCGTCAAGCCGCCGGCGACGGCGAAGGAGAACATCCCCGTCGGCATCGCGAAGTGACTCACGGCCCGTGTTCGTGGATGACCTCACACAGCTTGCCGAGCATCTTCCCCTCGCGGGTCGCGGTCACGCCCTTCGGCAGCGGGACGTTGTTCACGAACAGTGCGACCGTCAACTCCGTTCCCTTCGCCGTCGTCATCACTCCGGCCAGCGCCTTGCTCCGCAGCAGGCTGCGGCCGTTCAGGTTGTCGTCGTACACCAGCGTGCCGGTCTTCGCGAACACCTTGCCGCGGGCCGGGCTTTCCTTCGGCACGACCTCCGCCAGCGTGCCGTCCACGCCGAGGACCGGCAGCCCGTCCTTGTAGGCGTCCCACTCCGGCCGCTTCCGCATCGCGTCGAGCAGCGCGACCGTCGCCCGCGGCGTCACGCAGTCGGCCCAGTGCCCGCCCGCCCCGCCGCCGAACGAGATCGTCGGAACCTCGACGCCGAGTCCCTTCAGAATCTTCCCCTGTTCGAGCAGCCCGGCCGCGGCCGTCTTCTTGTCGTGCTTCGCGGCCACCAGGCACGGCAGCGTCCCGGCGTACAGGTTGTGGCTCACCTTCAGCGTCACCTTGATCGTGTCGCGGAACTTCGCCGACCGGATCGCGGCCACCTGCGTCAGGTCGCGGCAGCCGGCCTGTTCCGGCAGGTCCACGCGGGTCGGCCGCAGCACGTTCGCGTTGACCCGGACGCCCGCCCGTCGCAGCGCCTCGACGAACAGCCCGCGGGCGAACCCGGCCGGGTCGGAGACGGGATAAATCCGCAACCGCGGCTTGCTGTCCACGGCGATGCTGCCACGGACGCGGAAGTGGTGCGCGTCGATGGTTTCGATCACCAGCCGCGGGGCCGACCCCTTCGACCCGGTCACGACTTCGATGTCCGCGCGGAGGAAATCCGTCTCCGGAATCAGCTTCACCTTCGCCGGGTCGCCGGCCGCCTTGCCCGGCGTCACCAGCACGTCGACGAGGTTGTCGTTGACGACGACCGGCGAGATCGCGTCCGGCCCGCTGCCGGACCCGGCGGCCCGCTCGAACAGGCGGTCGTCGATCAGCACCTCGCCGGTCACTTCCTGGATCCCCTTCGCCTTGACCTGCTTCGCCAAATCCTCCAGCCCGGCGAGCGGGTTCGTGTCCGTCAGGTGTGCCTCGCCGCTGAAGTTCGAGTAGATGTGGTCCGAGTCGCGGAACACGACCTCGCCCTTGTCGTTCGTCCGCCCGCCGAGCATCACGTCCCCGGCCGCGAGCAGGATCAGGTCGCCCTTCAGGATGCCGTCCGTCACGGTCCCCCGCTGGAAGACGCCCGTTTCGACCGTCGCGTCCGGGCCGATGGCGACGAGTGCGGCCGCGCACGAGAACAGCTTCGTCACCGACGCCGGCGTCATCAGCGAATCCGCGTTGCGGGCGTAGACCGGCTGGCCGGTCTTCGCGTCGGAGACGAGGACGCCCCACGTCGCCTGCTTGTAGTCGGGGCCGTCCATCAAGGCTTCGAGCTTCTTCGCGAGGGAAGGGTCTTGTGCGGACGCGGCCGACACCGCGAACAGGACGGAAACGACCGCGAGCGGGAACCGGGGCATGGGGGACTCTCGTGTGAAGGCGGGGCGAAGGCGATGGTAAAGGACGGATTGCCCGTTGACAACCGGCCGCCGGGTCCGGACGCTGGAAAGATCGGGATTCGTGCCGTCGGGGTCTCAGGAGTCGCGCGATGCCTCTTCCGCGTTGGTGGTCCGGGTTGCTCGTTCTCGCGGCGTGTCCGTTCGCCGCCGGCCAGGAGAAGGACAAGGCCGCCGACCTGTTCAAGCCGACGGGCAAGGTCCCGGTCGTGAAGGTCACGCTCGACAAGGACAACCTGAAGCTGCTGAACCAGGACCCGCGGAAGTACGTGAAGGCGACCGTCCGGATCGACGACAAGACACTCGCCGACGTGGGGCTGCACCTCAAAGGCGCGGCCGGGTCGTGGCGGGACTGGAACGACAAGCCGGGCCTCACGCTCAACTTCGACAAGTTCACGAGCAAGCAGGACTACAAGGGCCTCGACAAGGTCCACCTGAACAACGGCGTCCAGGACGGCAGCTTCCTCCAGGAGCTGCTCGCGAACGAACTCGCGCTCGCGATGGGCGTCCCGGCCTGCCGGTGTACGCACGTCGTCGTCGAACTTAACGGCCGCAAGGTCGGGCTGTACGTGCTGAAGGAGGGGTTCGACACGACCTGGTTGAAGCGGCACTTCAAGACGGCCGACGGCAACCTGTACGACGGCGGGTTCCTCACGGACATCAACGGCCAACTGAAACTCGACCACGGCATGGACATCGGCCGCCGGGACCTGAAGGCGCTCGTCAAGGCGTCCACCGACGGCGACGCGAACAAGCGGTACGAGGCCGTCGGCAAGTTGCTCGACGTCGACAAGTTCTGCGCCAGCGCCGCGCTCCAGATCGTGACGGCCGACTGGGACGGGTACATCCGCAAGCCGAACAACTACCGCGTCTTCTTCCCCTACGACGGCAAGGCGGTCATCGTCCCGCACGGCATGGACCAGATGTGGCAGAACCCCGGCGAGGGCCTCTGGCACGGCTGGGGCGGCATGGTCGCCCGCGCCGTCCTCGACCACCCGGACGGGAAGAAGAAGACGATCGAGAAGCTGAAGGAGATGACCGAGAAGCACTTCACGACGGAGAAGCTGAACGCCCGGATCGACGAGCTGGCCCCGCGGGTCAAGGAGGCGATGACGCCGGTCAACAAGGGGTGGGCGGACAACTACGTCAACGAGGTGAACTGGCTGAAGGACCGGTTGAAGCAGCGGGTGGCGTTGTTGAAAAAGGACCTGCCGAAGTTAAAGTGACGGCTTTGTAGGGCGGGTCAAGGCTCTGCGCCGACCCGCCGGGGTGACCGAGACCGACGGCGGGTCGGCGCAGAGCCTTGACCCGCCCTACAAGATCGGCCGAAGCAGTGGGGTGCAGTACAGGTCTGGTGCGACCGATACTCCCATTCCCAAGACGCTGTCCGCTCGATGGGTGGCTCATGGCGAAAGACAAGATAAAGCGGCCTCTCCACGAAGACGAAGACGAGGACGACCGCGACGCCCGGATGGCGGCCCAGTACGCCGCCGCGCGGAAGGCCCGCCGCGAGCGGGAGCGGCAGCTCGTCGGCCGTAATTCCGGCGGCGGGTTGTCGCTCCTGGGCGTGACGCTGACGGGCGGGTTGCTGCTCGCGTTCGGCCTGCTGTTGCTCGCCGGTATCGGCGCGGCCCTGTTCTGGTACGTCGGCATCCGCAGCTCCCGGCTCGCCATCGCCAGTGGAATCTGTTTCGTGTTTGGCGGCATCCTCCTCATCAACGCCCTGTTCGGCGGCGGGGACGACTGAATTTTTCCGGCCCGGCATTCCCACGGAACATCCGTTCGGGTATAAGGCTGGAATCCCTCCAGTGTCGAGCACCCGCCATGGCCATCACCTTCACCTGCACCTGTGGGAAGACGCTCAAGGTTGGCGACGAGCACGCCGGGAAGCGGGTCAAGTGCCCGGCCTGTAACGGCGTCGCGAGCGTCCCGGCCGGCAACCTCGCCGCGACCGACCAAAGCCCCCGGCCCGTCGCCGCGGCCCGCCCGGCCGTGGCCGCCCCGCCGCCGAAGCCGGCCAGGCCCGCCAAGCCGGCCGACGATTACGACGAGGTGGATGACGACGAGGACGACGCGCCGCGGAAGAAGAAGTCTGCCCGCCACGAGGACGACGAGGACGACCGGCCGAGCAAGCGGAAGCCGGCCCGCCGCGACACCGACTACGACGACGAGGAGGAAGACGACCGGCCGAGCAAGGGGCGGTCGTCCCGCCGGGATGAGGACGACGAGGACGAAGACGACGCGCCGCGGTCGAAGGCAAGATCGAAGCGGGCCGCCCGCGACGACGAGGACGACGAGGACGACCGGCCGAGCAAGCGGCGGAACAAGAAGGACAAGGGGCGGTCGAAGAAGCGGAAGGGGAAAGGCGACGAGTCCACCGCCGGCAAGCGACTCTTGTACATCGGCGGCGGGGCACTCGCGATCCTCGTCGGCGCGGCGCTGGCATACTTCCTCTACGACGTGGGCGGCCGCGGGGCGTCGAAGCTGTTCATCCTCGGCATCGTCGTCGCCCTGGCCGGCATCGGCGCGATCTTCAACGGCATCACCGGCAACGTCGGCGACGACGAGGAAGAGAAGGACGAGGAGGAGGAGGAAGACGACGAGGACGAGGACGACGAGTGGGAAGACAAGTAGCCTGAGTTCCTACAATGTCACACGCAGGGGGCCGCCGTGCCCCCTGCTTCGTTTTTCGGAGCCTCACCCATGTCGGACGTTCTCGAAACGCAACTCCTCGTCATCGGCGGCGGCCCCGGCGGCTACCCGGCCGCCCTGCACGCGGCCGACCACGGGCTGAAGGTCGTCCTCGTGGACGAGGGGGCGAAGCTCGGCGGCGTCTGCCTCAACCGCGGGTGCATCCCGTCGAAGGCGCTACTCCACGTCGCGAAGGTGATCCGCGAGGCGCACGAGGCGGCCGACATCGGCGTGTCGTTCGGCGAGCCGAAGCTCGACCTCGACAAGCTGCGGAACTTCGTTCAGACGAAGGTGGTCGGGAAGCTGACCGGCGGCATCGGGATGCTGTGCAAGGGCCGTAGCGTCGAGCACGTCGTCGGCCGCGCCGAGTTCGTGGACGCGAACACGGTGACGGTGACGGGCGAGAAGCCGCGGACGATCAAGTTCCAGCACTGCATCATCGCCACCGGCAGCCTGCCGGCGATGCCGAAGGCGTTCGCGATCAACGACGACCGCGTCATGGACAGCACCGGGGCGCTGCTGCTGCCGGACGTGCCGAAGAAGTTGCTCGTCATCGGCGGCGGGTACATCGGCCTGGAGATCGGCAGCGTATACGCGGCGATGGGCACGAAGGTCACGGTCGTCGAGTTCCTCGACGCCATCCTCGCGATGGCCGACAAGGACCTGGTGAAGCCGCTGGAAACGAAGTTGCGAAGCGAGTTCGAGAACATCTACACGAGCACGAAGGTTCTCGGCCTGGAGGCGACGCGCGAGGGGATCGTCGCGAAGCTGGAAGGGCAGGGGGTTCCGCCGCAGCTCACCTTCGACCGCGTGCTCGTATCCGTCGGCCGGCGGCCGAACTCCGCGAACATGGGCCTTGAAAAGGCCGGCGTGAAGGTGACGGACCGCGGGTTCATCCCGATCGACAAGCAGCGGCGGACGAACGTGCCGCACGTCTTCGCCATCGGCGACGTGGGCGAGGAGCCGGGGCTGGCGCACAAGGCGACGGCCGAGGCCCGCGTCGCGGTCGAGGCGATCCTCGGCGAGCCGGCCGAGTGGAACCCGCGGGCGATCCCGGCCGTCATCTTCACCGACCCGGAAATCGCCTGGGCCGGCCTGACCGAGAAGGACGCGCAGGAAAAGAACGTGCCGCACGAGGTGCTGAAGTTCCCGTGGGCGGCGAGCGGCCGGGCGGTGGCGTTGCAGATCACGAACGGCCTCACGAAGATGCTCGTCGATCCGGAGAGCAAGCGGGTCCTCGGCGTCGGCATCGTTGGCAGCGGCGCGGGCGAGATGATCGCGGAGGGCGTGCTGGCCGTCGAGATGGGGGCCGTCGCCCGCGACGTGTTGGAGAGCATCCACCCGCACCCGACGCTGTCCGAGACGGTGATGGAGAGCGCGGAGCTGGCCTACGGAGCGGCCACGCACGTGGCCCGGCCGCGGAAGGTGCTTTCATAGTAGGCACACTCCGTGTGCCGTCTGCTACCTGCCGCTGCGACTTCCACGAACTCTCCGACGCTCCGAGGAAACGGCACACGGAGTGTGCCTACTACTATGTTCTCCTGCCCCCACTGCAACTCCGTCGTCAGCGTCGAGGCCGGCCGCGTGCCGTGCCCCCGTTGCGGCGAACTGTTCGACACCGCGGCCGCCGAACAACTCCCGCACGACGCGGCCGAGTCGCCCGTCGCGCCGCTCCCGCCGAAGCCGGGGTTCCTCTACTCGCGAACGGCGATCCTGCTCTCGTTCGGCCTCGCGTTCTTGATCTTCGCCGTCGGCATGGCCGTCGTCCGGCCGTGGGAGCCGCGGGTCACGCAGAAGCAGGAAATCAGGCCGCCGGTCGTCGTGTCGCCGCTGGGGCTGTCCGGCCTGGCGTACCTGCCGCCGACCACGAACGTCGCGGCCGCGGTCCAGCCGATGCCGTTGCTCGCGTACGCCGCGATAACGAAGACCGATCCGCGGAAGTTCCTGATCGACGCCGGCGTGCCGGAGCAAGTCTTCGCGACGCTCGACCGGGCCGGCGTGCCGCTCGACCAGATCGACCACCTCGTCGTCGGGGCGACGTTCCGCACCGGGGCCGGACAGGTGCTCCCCGACGTAACCGCGTGCTTGAAATTGACCCGGCCGATCGCGGACGAGGAGAAGTTCCTGACCGCGCTGAAGGCCGAGAAGAACAGCCAGCAATCCAAGGTGGGCCATACCGTCTACAACGTCACGTCCGGGCTGCTGATGACGAAGCTCGACGGGCAGACGTACCTGTTCGGCATGGACGCGGACGACCTGGCGTTCCACGACAAGCCGCACGCGGCCGGCGGCGGCCACTTGCCGAAGGAACTCCGCGAGGCGATGACGAGCAAGGTCAGCCCGGCGTCGTTCGTTTGGCTCGCGACCGACACGCAGGACTGGGCCGCGAAGGACGTGGTGAAGATCGCCGCCCTCAGCCAGACGCTGAAGGACCGAATCGAGAAGTTGAAGGCGGTTCGCGGCGCGGCCGCGGGGTTGTCCCTCGAACCGGACCCGGAGCTGCGGCTCGGCGTGCGGTGGGCCGACGCCGCGGGCGCGACGGCCTTTCAGCAGAAACTGAAGGCGGCCTTCCCGACCGAGAAAGCGGCCGTCGCCGGCGACGACGGGTGGGGCACCGTCGTGACGCCGTTCGACCCGAAGGCCGAGGGGTTGAAGGGCGTCTTCGCCGAGTGGTTCGGGAAAAAGTAGTCGGCGACGCGGTTTCTCAACAACACTGTCTTAATGTTCACGTCAAGTGTCTTCCCGCCACGGGGTGGCCCCGTGGCGGTGGCGGCGGTGGCGGTCTCGACCCGTCGTAGGGGATTTCGCGCGTCGGGTTCGCCGACACCGCCAAAGATTCTTCCATTTTCTTCGGAATCCCCGGCCGTAGGATAGCCCCCGCCAACTCGACTCGTTCCCTTTCCCGCGAGGTCCGCGATGTTGTTCCAACGTGGTACGCAATCCCGCCGGGGGTTCCTGACAACCTCCGTCGCAACCCTCACCGCCGCGGGACTGCCGCTGTGGTACGCCCGCGAGGTATTCGCCGCCGACACGGCGACGAGCGCGAAGGCCGACAAGGCCGTGTCCGCGAACGGCAAGCTCCGCATGGGGTTCGTCGGCATCGGCAGCCCGCAGAGCCGGGCCTACGCCCTGTACGGGGCGGCGAAGAAGTTCAAGCAGGTCGATTGCTCCTACGTGTGCGACGTGGACAGCCGGCACCTCGGCCGGGCCGCGACGACGTTCTCCCGCGACGGGTACGAGCCGAAGGCGCACTTCGACTTCCGCAAGGTCACGTCGAGCAAGGACGTGGACGCCGTCGTCGTGGCGACGCCGGACCACTGGCACGCGATCGTCGCCATCGACGCACTGAAGAACGGCAAGGACGTGTACTGCGAGAAGCCGCTGACGCTGACGGTCGCGGAGTCGCTGGCCTTGCAGAGGGCGGTGAAGGACAGCGGCCGCGTCCTCCAGACCGGTAGCCAGCAGCGGACGGAGATGCGGGGCATGTTCCGACTCGCCGCCGAGGTCGTGCGGGCCGGCCGGCTCGGCAAGGTGAAGGCCATCGAGTGCCGGATCGGGAAGAACCCGCAGAGCGGCCCGATCGAGGAGGTGCCCGCGCCGAAGGAACTGGATTGGGACACGTGGCTCGGGCCGGCCCCGAAGGTCCCGTACCGGCTGAGCAAGGACGGGAAGAAGACGAACTGCCACTACGAGTTCCGGTGGTGGTACGACTACAGCGGCGGGAAGATGACCGACTGGGGCGCGCACCACATCGACATCGCGCAATGGAGCCTGGGCATGGACGGCAGCGGGCCGACGGCGGTGGAGTGCATCTCGGCGGCGCAACCCTACACGAAGGGGGACGGGTACAACTGCCACGAGACGTTCAACGTGAAGTACACGTACCCGAACGGCGTCGAGGTGTTCGCGATGTCCAGCGGCGGCAGCGAGGCCGAGCTTTTCAAGGCCGACGGCAAGCCGCGGAAGGTGGGGCGGGACGACAACGGCCTCCTCATCACTGGGGAGGACGGGACGCTGTTCGTCAGCCGCGGGGACATCGCCGCCAGCGACGCGAAGATTCTCTCCGAGCCGCTGAAGGACGACCCGAAGCTCTACCCGTCGCGGCCGACGGACCACATGGGCAACTTCCTCGACTGCGTCGCCAGCCGGGAGAAGCCGATTTGCGACGTGACCGTCGGCGGCGGGTCGGTGATCGTCTGCCTGATCGGGACGATCGCCCTGCGTATGGGCGTCGGCAAGAAGCTGGCGTGGGACCCCAAGGCCCACACGTTCGACAACGATGAGGCGAACAAACTGCTCTCGCGGCCCGGCCGCGGGCAGTGGAAGCTGCCGGCGTAGTCCGCGTCTGAAATCGGAACGCCCGCGAACGTCGGTTCGCGGGCGTTTGTCGTTGGTGGTGTACAATTTCACCATTCAGCCGCTTTGAAAGGGTTCCCGTGAGCGCGTTGGAGTTTCGGTTCGACGTGATCGTGGTCGGGGCGGGGCACGCGGGCACGGAGGCGGCGATGGCGGCCGCCCGGCTCGGGATGAAGACGTGCCTGCTGACGATGAACGCCGACGCGGTCGGGCAGATGAGCTGCAACCCGGCCATCGGCGGCGTCGCGAAGGGCCAGATCGTCCGCGAGATCGACGCCCTCGGCGGCGTCATGGGCCGCTGCACCGACGAGTCCGGCATCATGTTCAAGATGCTGAATGCGTCGAAGGGGCCGGCCATGCACTCGCCGCGGGCGCAGTGCGACAAGAAGCTCTACCAGTTCACGATGAAGAAGTGGGTCGAGGAGCAGGAGAACCTCACGCTCCGGCAGGAACTCATTGAGGGATTGTTGCTCGAACCGCACGCCGACAGCGGCAGCCCGGCGAAGCTGCGGGTCGCCGGCGTTCTCGCGCGCGGGGACACGCGGTATCTCGCGAACGCCGTCATCCTCACGACCGGTACGTTCCTCAAGGCGCTCATGCACACCGGCGAGGCGAAGACGACCGGCGGCCGGGCCGGGGACAACTCCGCCGAGGCGATGAGCGACAGCCTCGCCGCCGCCGGGTTCGAGCTGGCCCGGTTCAAGACCGGCACGCCCTGCCGCCTCAACGGTCGGACGATCGACTTCAAGGGCCTCGCCGAGTCGGTCGGAGACCTGACGCCGCGGCCGTTCAGCTTCCGCACGGACCGCATCACCGTCCCACAGATGATCTGCCACATCACGGAGACGAACGAAAAGGTCCACGAACTCATCCGCGCCAACCTCCACCGCGCCCCGATGTATTGTGGGCAGATCAAGTCGTCCGGCCCGCGGTACTGTCCGAGCATCGAGGACAAGGTCGTGCGGTTCGCCGAGAAGGGGTCGCACCAAATCTTCCTCGAACCGGAAGGACTGAACACCCGCGAGTATTACTGCAACGGGATCAGCACGAGCCTGCCGAAGGACGTGCAGCAGGGGATGCTGAAGCTGATACCGGGCCTGGAGAACGCGGAGGTCATGCGGTGGGGGTACGCCGTCGAGTACGATTACGCCCCGCCGACGCAGCTTCACCCGACGCTGGAGACGAAGCCGGTCGCCGGGCTTTACTTCGCCGGGCAGATTAACGGGACCACCGGCTACGAGGAAGCGGCCGCGCAGGGTCTAATGGCCGGGCTGAACGCGGCCCTCAAGTTGAAGGGCGAGCCGCCGCTGATCCTCGACCGCGGCCAGGCGTACATCGGCGTGCTGATCGACGACCTGGTGACGAAGGGCGTGGACGAGCCGTACCGCATGTTCACGTCGCGGGCCGAGTACCGGCTCGTCCTCCGGCACGACAACGCCGACCGGCGGCTGACGCCGCTCGGCCGCAAGGTCGGCAGCGTGGGCGACGACGCATGGCGGCGGCTGGAGGCGAAGGAGCAGGGGATCGCGGAACTTCAGAACTTGCTCAGCAGAACGAAGTCCGACGGCGATACCCTCGCGACCTGGCTCCGGCGAACCGAGGTGAGCTGGGAAGAACTCTGCCAGCGCGGCCCCGTGCTCAACGAATGGAACGCGCGGCCGGATGTGGTCGAGCAAGTCGTGCTGGAGGCGAAGTACGCCGGCTACATCGATCGGCAGGCCACGGAGGTCGAGCGGTTCCGGCGGATGGAGAACAAGGGCATCCCGTCCGCGTTCGACTACGCCGGCGTGCCGCAGCTGCGGGTCGAGGCCCGCGAGAAGCTGAGCCGGATTCGGCCCGCCAACATCGGGCAAGCAAGCCGCGTCAGCGGCATCACCCCGGCGGACTTGGCAGTGCTGTTGTTTTATTTGGAATGAGCCGGTATACGGCCCCCCGACGGTTGGGGAAGTCGCCGTCCGTTGCGGCGACTGCCACCGACTGTCGGCCAACCTGACGCGGCCGGGATGATTTCTGAAAAGTGGGAAGATTTGACTTTTCACCGGTTGGTAAAGATGGCAAGATGTGCCGACTTTAGCGACTGGGTGGACTGTCCCCTCTCCTATAATTCAGGTTCACCCGCGTCGTCCGAGAGGATGGCCAAGGAGGGCAAGGCGGCTAAGGTGTACGGATTGCTGAAGCTGCGGAGTGTCGGTAGTCGTTCCGGGTCGTGCGTGTAACGCCCATGTCCGGAAACCAGTTAAGGCGAGTTGACCACGTCGAGTCGCGTTGACGGGCAAGGATTGCCGGTTATATTCCCTGCGGCGGTTTGGTAATCGGGCTTCCAACAACGCTCCGACTACCCAGCCCCGGCGCAGTCCGCGAACTTCCCGATTCCCCCCTCCTGCGCCGACCGCCCGGGCTTGCCCGGGCGTCGCCGGGGAACTGTCGGTTCCCACGGATGGTTTCTGGTTCGCTCGCCGACTCGTGGTGGGTTGAGTCGATCGAATCAATGTCACGCGAGCCGGCCGGGGCCGGCAGGGTGGACGACGCATGAAGACGGTGTTCACGACCGGCGAAGCGGCGAAGATCTGCAAGGTCAGCCAGCAGACCATCATCCGCTGTTTCGATAACGGTCAGCTCAAGGGGTTCCGCGTTCCCGGCTCGAAGTTCCGCCGGATCCCGCGGGAGTCGCTGTACAAGTTCATGAAGGACAACCAAATCCCGACCGACGCCTTGGAAAGCGGCAAGCGGAAGGTGCTGGTGGTGGACGACGAGCCGGAAATCGTGGACATCATCACCCAGGGGCTGGTCGAGGACGGCCGGTTCGAGGTGAAGGTTGCCGCCAACGGGTTCGACGCCGGGATGATGGTAAAGGAGTACCGGCCGGACCTGATCGTGCTCGACGTGAACCTCCCGGACATCAACGGGAAGGAAGTCTGCCACCGCGTCCGGGCCGACCAGAACCTGGAAGAGGTCCGGATCATCTGCATCAGCGGCGAGGTGATGGAAGACCGCATCCAGGAGCTGAAGCTCGCCGGGGCGGACGACTTCGTGCAGAAGCCGTTCGACATCGACGTGCTGATCGAGCGGATGTGCGTCCAGCTCGACATGGAAGCCCCCGCGGCGGCGTGAGTGAGTGCCGGTCGGTTCCCGAACCCGTTCGATCTTGGGCCGTGATGACCCACTCGAACGGGTTCGAGCTTAGGTGACTTCATGCACGGAGCGCGACAGCAAGACCAGGGATTGGTCGGCGACACGGCGGCCCGGCTGCCGTGGCTGTGCCCGTCGGCCGACGCCCTGATCCGCCTCACGACCGAACCCGTCCCCGTCGCCGACCTGTCGAACGACGTTGCCCTCGTCCTGCTCTCCCTCCGGTACGTTCGCTCCACGACCAACGCCGACACGTTCGGCTTCTCCTCGCTCCGCGATTCCGTCGTCGTTGAAGCCGCGGCGAAGTTGCTGGGCACGCACACGCCGCACTGGCTGCCGTCGCGGAATCCGGTTGCCGAACAACTCCGCGCGTTCTCGACGCAACTCGCCGCCGCGATGGGCCGACTCGCGGCAGAAGGCGGAACCGTGTCGCCGGAGGCGGCGCGGGCCGTCGGGTTAGTCGCGCCGCTCGGCTGGTGGGCCGTCGCCACCGTCAGTCCGAAGGCGGTCGTCGATTGTCTGAGCGAGACTGATTCCGGCGAAGACGTGCAGGCGATGCAACGCAAAGCCTGGGGCCTGTCCCACGAGGACGTGGCCCGGCGGCTCTGTTCGCGATGGCGGCTGCCGACATGGGTTAGTGCGACCGTCGGCACGCTATCGTTGGACGTGGCCGACGCCGTCCGCCTTGGCGCGGACGTGGAACTGACACAGCTTTTGCGGGAAGCCCTTCGCCAGGTCGAGTTCAACGGATACGTCCTCGGCCGGCATACTCAATCGTTGAAGAACCGAGTCTGGAAGCCCCGCGCGAGTGCGAACGGCGTCGCGCACGCGGAGGAAGACCCTCGCACATTGCGCCTCTTGCCTCAGCTTCTGCGAACCTCGGCCAACGCCCGGCGTGCCGGGAACGACCACCGGCTGCGAACGGCGGAGGCGGAAGTTGATCGGCTGCATGAATTGTTAGCCGACGTGCGAGAGAGCTTCGAGGTCGCGGTTCGAGATGCGAAGTTGTCCGGCCTCGCGGAGTTGGCGGCCGGCGCGAGCCACGAGATCAACAACCCGCTGGCTGTGATTTCCGGGAACGCCCAGCGCCTTCGCAAGGCCGAACCCGACGAAGACCGGCGGAAGGCGCTCGACGCGATCGTTCGCCAGTCGTCGCGGATCAGCGACATCGTCCGCGAACTGATGCACTTCGCCCGGCCCGGCACGCCGAACCGCGGCCGCGTCGATGTCGGCGAACTGGCCGCGATTGCCGTTGCGAGTTTCCAACCGCAGGCGTCGATGAAGGGCGTGAAACTCAGCCTGGAAGCGTGCGCCGAGCCGACGAATTGCCACGGCGACTTGACGCAGATCCGTCGGTCGCTCGACGCATTGATTCAGAACGCAATCGAAGCCACGCCGAACGGCGGGGAGATTCGCGTTGTCGTCCACGCCGACTCCGAACGCACGCGGCTGATTGTCGAAGACAGCGGCCTCGGGCCGAGTGACGACGCCGTGCCGCACCTGTTCGACCCCTTCTACTCCGGCCGGCCCGCCGGCCGCGGCCGCGGGCTGGGCCTCGCGACCGCGTGGCGGCTCGCGACCATCAACGGCGGCGAGGTGCAGTACCACCGCCCGCCGGACGGCCCGACGCGGTTCGAGCTGATCTTGCCGGTCGCCGAAACCACCCGTTCCGCCCTTCGCATCACCGCATAGACTGTCGACAGTCGCCTTCGCCGCCCGCGCGTAAGGATTCCGCGGTGTTCACCCATTTACAACGCCTGGTCCTCGGCCTCGACCGGCTGATCTACCCGCCCGACTGCCTCGTCTGCGACAAACGCTTCGACCGGCAAACCGTGATTTCTCTCTGCAAACCGTGCCTTGAGGCCGTTACCGCCGAGCCGTTCGCGACCTGCCCGCAGTGCTCTGGCACGATTGGCCCACATGTTGCTCTGGAGGACGGCTGTTCGCGTTGCCGGGAGGAGACGTTCCACTTTTCCTCGGCAATGCGGCTCGGTCCCTACGACGGCATACTGCGGGACGCGATCCTACGGATGAAGCAACTGCCGGGTGAGTCGCTCGCGGAAACGATGGGGCTGGTGTGGGCGGAACGCGATCGCGAAAAGTTCGCCGCGATACGGCCGGAGGTCGTGATCGCGATTCCGCTTTATTGGCTACGGCGGATCGAGCGCGGGTACAACCAGTCGCTCGCCGTAGCCGACGCCGTCGCGAACGTGTTGAAAGTTCCTTGTGAGAGCGGATGGCTCGTACGAAAAAAGCCGACGCCGAAGCAGTACACGCAGTCGGCCGCGGCACGGCGGGAGAACGTGAAAGGCGCGTTCCGGACGACGTGGCGCTGTCGGGTTCAGAATCGGCGGGTTCTACTGATCGACGACGTTCTGACGACGGGAGCGACCACAAGCGAAGCGGCGAAGGTGTTGAGGGAAGCCGGGGCGGCGCAAGTAGACGTGGCCGTCCTCGCCCACCGGTGAGCGAACCGCGAGGAGCGTGAACGGCGTGCGGGTTACGGAAGGCGTGACGAGTATCGTCAATCTGACATCGGCCCGGTACGCGGTTGATCCCTCCCGTACCGAAATTGCGGATGTGTCGGGTGGTCACCATCAGATACTTTGAGAGCTAAGGCGGGTCCGGTCAGGGGATACCCGGACGCCGCCGAAAGGGGTTTCCGAACATGAGTCGTTTTCTTCTGGGGGCGGTGGCACTGGTCTTTTCGGTCGGGCTGGCGAACGCCGCCGCGAAGGATTACTTCACCGAGTTCGCCAAGGACTTCGGCCCGTCGCCGCGCGGGCCGGTGCTGACCCACTACTTCGGGATCAGCAACACGAGCAAGGACACGATCACGCTCGGCACGGCCCGCGTGTCGTGCGGCTGCGTGTCCGCCCAGGTGTTGAAGAACCAGCTCGCCCCCGGCGAATCAACGGCCGTGGTCGCGTACATGGACACCCGCCGCATCCCGCAGGCGTACGTGACGAAGACGGTGCTGGTGTACGTCCCGTTCCTCAGCCCAATTCAGGAAGAAATCACGCTGAAGGTCACGTCCATCGCCCGCGACGACCTCGTCTTCTCGCCGGAAGTCTTGGCGTTGGGCAACGTCAAGAAGGGGAAGACGGCGACGGCCACGGCGAAGGTCACGCTGTTCAACCAGGGCAAGTGGGAAGTCAGCGAGGTAACGAGCACGGGCAAGTTTGTGAGCGGTTCCGCGAAGCTCGTGAACCGGGCCGCGAACGAAGTCACGTATGAAGTGACGGCCACGCTCGACGAGAACTGCCCGGTCGGGAACTGGGTGTCCGACCTCTACCTGAAGACGAACGCCGGCGGCCTCGAAAAGCTCCGCATCCCGGTGACGGTGAACGTGACAACGGCCATCGCCGTGACGCCGGAAGCCGTGAAACTCGGCGAGATCAAGGAAGGCAGCAAGACCGAGTCGAAGCTCCTGCTACAAGGTAGTCAGAGCTTCAAGATTCTCGACGTGAAGGGCGGCGACGACATCATCACAGCTAAGCCGGAATCGACCGAGTCGCGGGCGCTGCACACGCTGCTGTTCGCTGTGAAGCCGACGAAGGCGGGCGAGTTGAACCGCAGCTTCGAGGTGCTGACCGACCACAAGGAGATGCCGAAGGTCACGATCCCGGTGACGGGCAAGGTCGTGAAGTAGGATACTCGACACGCGAACACACCCGGCCAATCGGCCGGGTGTTTTTGTTGACTGCCGCTCACCGCGCGCCGAGAATAACGACCGCGACCGGCCTCGCGCTTCCCTCCCCGCCGCGGTCCCTCTTCTGATTGCAGCCGGAATCCGTATCCTTCCCCGCGACGCACCGTGAAGGGAATTCTATGTCCACGTCCGTGACGACGTTCAAAAAACTTCTCGTCGCCAACCGCAGTGAAATCGCCATCCGCGTCTTCCGCTCGGCCCACGAACTCGGCATCCGAACCGTTGCGATCTACTCGCACGAGGACCGGTTCGCGCTCCACCGGTTCAAGGCGGACGAGGCGTACCGCGTCGGCAAGCCCGGCGAGCCGATCCGTGCCTACCTCGACATCCCCGGCATCGTCGCGCTCGCGAAGGAAGTCGGCGTCGATGCCATCCACCCCGGCTACGGGTTCCTGAGCGAGAATGCCGCGTTCGCGCGGGCGTGTGCCGCCGCCGGGATCATATTCGTCGGCCCGAAGCCGGAAATCCTCGACTCCCTCGGCGACAAGGTCGCGGCCCGCCACATCGCGCAACAGGCGAAGGTCCCCGTCCTCTCCGGCAGCGACAAGCCGGTCTCGGAGATTGCCGACGCGAAGGCCCTCGCGGAGAAGCTCGGCTACCCGGTCATGGTGAAGGCCGCGATGGGCGGCGGCGGCCGTGGGATGCGGCCCGTCATGACGGCCGACAAACTCGAAGAGGCCATCGACTCCGCCCGGCGGGAGGCCGGTGCGGCGTTCGGCATCTCGGACGTGTTCCTGGAAAAGCTCGTCCAGCGGGCCAAGCACATCGAGGTCCAGCTCATCGGTGACCGGCACGGCGGGCTGGTCCACCTGTTCGAGCGGGACTGCTCGATCCAGCGGCGGCATCAGAAGGTCGTCGAACTCGCCCCGGCCCCGAACCTCCCGGCCGACGTGCGGCAGCAAATCCTCGACGCCGCCGTCGCCATCGGCAAGGCCGTCGGCCTCGACAACGCCGGCACGGTCGAGTTCCTCTACGACAGCGACACGAAGCAGTTCTACTTCATCGAGGTGAACCCGCGGATCCAGGTCGAGCACACGGTCACGGAGGCCGTCACCGGGTACGACATCGTTCGCACGCAAATCCTCGTCGCGCAGGGGACGCCACTGTCGAACCCGGAGATCGGCCTCGGCGACCAGGCGGCGGTGAAGGTCCAGGGCTACGCGATCCAGGCCCGCGTCACGACCGAGGACCCGGCAAACAACTTTACACCGGACTACGGCCGCCTGAGCGCCTACCGGTCCGCGAGCGGCCCCGGCATCCGGCTCGACGCCGGCACCGCGTTCGGCGGGGCGGTCATCACCCCGTACTACGACTCGCTGCTCGTGAAGGTTACCGCGTCCGGCCTGCGGTTCAGCGACGCCGCCCGGCGGATGGAGCGGAGCCTGCAAGAGTTCCGCGTCCGCGGCGTGAAGACGAACATCCCGTTCGTGCTGAACCTCGTCACGCACCCGAAGTTCCTCGACGGCAGCGTGACGACGAAGTTCCTCGACGAGACGCCGGAGCTGTTCAAGTTCGTCGCCCGCCAGGACCGCGCGACGAAGTTGCTGTCGTACATCGCCGACGTGATCGTGAACGGCCACCCGGAGGTGAAGGAGAAGCCGCAAATCCCCGCGGGGAAGGGGGAAGTCCCGTACCATGCCTCGCCGGTCCAGCAACTCGTTTCCGGGAAGCCGGCGGGCCTTCCGGAAGGAACGCGGGACCTTTTCAAGAAGCTCGGCCACGCGAAGTTCGTCGAGTGGGTCAAGAACCAGAAGCGGCTGCTCGTCACCGACACGACGATGCGGGACGCGCACCAGTCGCTGCTCGCGACGCGGATGCGGACCTACGACATGCTGCACGTCGCCCCGGAGTACGCCCGGCGGCACGCCGACTTTTTCTCGCTCGAAATGTGGGGCGGGGCCACGTTCGACACCAGCATGCGGTTCCTCAAGGAGTCGCCCTGGGACCGGCTCGCGGACCTGCGGGCGCGGGTTCCGAACATCCTTTTCCAGATGCTCCTACGGGCCGCCAGCGCCGTCGGGTACACGAACTACCCGGACAACGTGGTGAAGGCGTTCGTGAAGGAGTCGGCCGCCGCGGGCATGGACGTGTTCCGCATCTTCGACGCCTGCAACTGGCTGCCGAACCTGAAGCTCGCCATCGACGCCGTGCGGGAGACGGACGCCCTGGCCGAGGCGTGCGTCTGCTACACCGGCGACATCCTCGACCCGAAGCGTGACAAATACACGCTGAAATACTTCGTCGATCTTGCGAAGGAGTTGGCGAAGCTCGGCACGCACCTTCTCGCGATCAAGGACATGGCCGGGCTGCTCAAGCCATACGCCGCGAAGAAGCTGGTGAAGGCGCTTCGGGAGGAGGTCGGCGTGCCGATCCACTTCCACACGCACGACAGCGCCGGCGGCCAGATCGCGTCCTACGTGATGGCCGCCGAGGAGGGGGTGAGCATCGTCGATTGCGCGTTCGCCCCGCTGTCCGGCGTGACGGCACAGCCGAGCCTGAACGCGCTAGCCGAGGCAATGCGGTTCCACGACCGCGACCCCCAACTGTCGTTCGACGAGTTGCAAAAGACGGCGATCTACTGGGAAGAGGTCCGCGGCTACTATAAGCCGTTCGAGGCGGGCCAGCTCGCGGCGTCGGCGGACGTGTACCTGCACGAGATGCCCGGTGGCCAGGCGACGAACCTGATGCAACAGGCGAAGTCGCTCGGCCTCGGCGACCGATGGCCGGAAGTGTGTCGCACCTATGCGGCCGTGAACCAGATGTTCGGGGACATCGTGAAGGTGACGCCCACCTCGAAGGTCGTGGGTGACATGGCCCTCTTCATGATGGCGAACAACCTGACGGCCGCGGACGTGCTCGACCCGAAGCGGGAAGTCGCGTTCCCGGAATCCGTCGTCGAATTCTTCGAGGGAAAGATCGGCCTGCCGCCCGGCGGCTTCCCGCCCGCGCTGCAATCCCGCGTGCTGCGGGGCCGGAAGCCGCTAACCGAGCGGGCCGGGGCGAGCCTGCCGCCGGCCGACTTCGAGGCCGCACGCAAGGCCATCGAGCCGAAGCTCGGCCGCAAGCCGACCGACCAGGACGTGGTGTCGTACCTGCTCTACCCAAAGGTGTACCAGGACTTCGCGGACCAACAGAACCGCTTCTCAGACCTGAGTGTGCTGCCCACTCCAGTCTTCTTCTACGGGATGCAAAAGGGCGAGGAAGTCAGCGTAGAGATCGAGCCGGGGAAGACGCTCATCATCCGCTTCCTGACCGTCGGCGAGCCGCACGAGGACGGGCGTCGGTCCGTCGGCTTTGAACTCAACGGCCAACCCCGCGAGGTGATGGTCGAGGACCGGTCGCTGGCGAAGACGGCCACGGCCGTGCGGCGGAAGGCCGAGCCGGGCAACCCGCTCCAGGTCGGCGCGCCGATGCCGGGGGCGGTGGTGGCGGTCGCGGTGTCGGCCGGGGAGGAAGTCGCGGCAGGACAGAAGTTGGTGACGATGGAAGCGATGAAGATGGAATCGACCATCTACGCGGACCGGGCCGCGAAGGTCGCCGAGGTGATCGTGAAGCCGGGGTCGCAAGTGCAAGGCGGTGACCTACTCATCCGCTACGAGGGCTGACCATGATCGCGACGCTGTTCATCTCCGCCGTGCTCGCGGCCCCGCCGGGTACGATCGCGTCGTTCGCCGGGACCGGCCAGAAGGGGTACACCGGGGACGGCGGCCCGGCGGCGGCGGCACAGCTCGACAACCCGTTCGACGTGGCTTTCGACGCGGCCGGCAACCTGTACTTCTCGGACACGAACAACCACGTCGTCCGCCGCGTCGATGCAAAGATGGGCACGATCACGACGGTGGCGGGAAGCGGAAGGAAGGGGTATTCCGGCGATGGCGGCCCCGCGACGAAGGCGGAGTTGAACGAACCCTACGGCATCGAACTCGACTCCGACGGCAACCTCTACATCGTGGACCGGCTCAATTTCTCCATCCGCGTCGTGGATGCGAAGGAACAAACCATCCGCACCCTCGCGGGGACCGGCAAGACCGGGAAGTCGGAGGACGGCGGCCCGGCCGACAAGGCCGCGTTCGCGGAGCCGAACGGCCTGTGCCTCGACGGCAAGGGCAAGCTCTACGTCGCGGACGTGAAGGACCAACGGGTCCGCGTGATCGACCTGAAGGCCGGGACCATCGGCACGGCCTGCGGAACCAGTGGCAAGAAGGCGACGGCCGGCGACGGCGGCCCGGTCGCGAAGGCAACCCTCAACGGCCCACGGGCCGTCGCAGTCGGTCCGGACGGGTCGCTGTTTGTCGTCGAGCGGGAGGGCAACTGCGTCCGGCGGATCGACTTCGCGAAAGGGACCATCGAGCGGTTCGCCGGGACCGGCAAGAAAGGATTCACCGGCGACGGCGGCCCGGCGAAGGACGCCACGTTCGACGGGCCGAAGGAAATCGACATCGACAAGAACGGGACCGTGTTCGTCGTGGACACGGAAAACGAAACCATCCGCCGGATCGATGCGAAGACCGGGATCGTCACGACGGCGGCGGGGAAGGGCCGCACGAAGTCGCCGGGGCGGGGGAACGGCGGCCCGGCAACGGCCGCGACCCTGGGCCGGCCGCACGGCGTCGCCGTCCGCGACGGGGCCGTTTACATCGGCGACACGCTCAGTCACATGATCCGCGTCGTGAAGTGACGGTCAGCCTTCGAGGTACTTCCCGCCGCGGCCGGGGACGTTCTCGACGGGGTTGGCCGACGACCCCTTTTCCTTCGTCAACATCGTGGACGCCAGGACGTAACCGGCGGCGAACGCGACGCCCAGTAGCACCGCCACGACCGCCGCCGCGACGGTCAGCTTCGTGCGGGTCAGCACGATCGTGTTCGTCAGCTCCTCGACATCAATCGCCTCTTCGATTTCGTCCCGTTCCCGCCGCTTGGCCCGACGGGGCGGCTCGTAAGGCTGTTTCTCCTCGGCGGCCGGTTCGGCGTTCGGCTTCGCGTTCTCGACGGCGGGGTTCAACAGCGATTCAAAGTCCGGCCGCTCGAACAGCGGCATCGAGTCGAGTTTCTTCTCGACCGGCCGTGGTTGGTTGAGAGGGACGGTCCGGGGCGCGACCGGCAGGCCGGGCGGCGACTTCGGGATGGCCGGGGCCGCCCCGACGGGGCCGTTGGTTTCCACGGCCATGCCCGCGAGGGCCGGCACGCGGACCTCGGCGGAGCAACGGGGGCACTTCACTGTCGTGCCGGCTTTTCGGCGGGCGATGCCCAACATGCGGTCGCACGCCGGGCACCGAAATTGGATCGGCATTCGTTCGCACTCCAACGCGCAAGCCGCGACGCCGTTGTCGTTCTGGGGTAATCGCGTTCCCGCGCCGCTCCGTCCATTGTCGGGCATTCGCCCACCAATTGCAACGCCCGGCTTGACCCGGCGTTGGGGGCAGGAACAATGAGATTACCGATTCCGCCCGGACCCGAGGCCGCACCATGTCCCGCCGCGCGCGACGCCCCGCCTTGTTAATCGCCCTGTTCGCCGTGGGCGTCACCACCGTCACGGCCCCGGCGGTGGACCGCGTCATCTTCCGCGACGGGTTCGTCCTCGAAGGGACGGTCTACAAGGAACAGGAGCGGATCAGCGACGCACAGAACGGGTTCAGTTTCTCGATCCCCAAAAACAAGGGATTCGACATCCTCGACGACGGCCTGCGGTGGTGGATCTTCTCGCGGCACCAGAAGCAGGCGGCCGAGATTCAGCAGAACGTCAAGGGCCTCGAAGATTTGAAGGAGTACGGCCGCACCGTCAATCTCAAGCAACAACAATCGTTGCCCAACTTCACCCGTAGCTTCAAGGCGGACGACTACGACAAGGACTGGAAGCGGAACATCCGCGTCGAAACCAACGTCCGCGACTTCCAGACCATCGAGCAGGTCATCCGCGTCCTCGGCCCGAAGCGAATGATCGTCGTGTCGCGGACGCACAAGTGGCACCCGTACTTCTCGACCCGCGAACTCGGCCCGGCCGCCGTCCGCGCGCTGTTGGTGACGCACCCCGACCTGGACGAGAAGGGGAAGCCGGACGCGACGAAGCGGCTAGCGATCGCGCACTTCTTCTACCAGGGCGACTTCCTGGACGCGGCCAAGGCCGAGATCGCGCGGGCCAAGAAGGACATCCCCGCCGCGTGGACGAAGGAGCAGACGGAAACGCTCGACAAGCTCCAGGCCGCCATCGCGAAGGCCGAGGCGAAGTTGCTCGTGGACGAGCTGGAGGTCGCGAAGGCCGCCGGCCGGTACGCGGCCGGGAAGAACATCGTCGCCGCGTTCGACGCCAAGGCGGCGACCGCCGACCTGACGGACCGGTTCGCGAAGTTGAAGGCGGAACTCGAAATCGTCCAGCCGCCCTACGAGAAATCGAAGCGCCTCCTCGCGGCCACGCTCGACGAGCTGGCGGCCGGCAAGCTCGCGCCGGCCGGGGCGGTCGGCGGGGGCGTCGGCACGCTCGTCGGCCGAAAGCAACTCCCGCCCGAGGCGCAACGGCTCCTCGACGCCGGCGAGCAGGTGGTCGCCGAGTTGCACCCGGACAACGCGGACCGCATCGACATCTTCCGCAAGCTCGCCGAGGGCGTCGAGAGGCAGCGCAAGGCCGGCGGGAGCGGCGGCGAGCGGCCGGAGCGGCTGGTCGCCCTCGCCATCAGCGGCTGGGTCATGGGGCCGAACGGTGCGGACAACAACGTCGAGAACGCCCTCCGCCTCTGGCAGTGGCGGGAGACGCTGACCGCGTACCAGAACGAGGACATCCTCAACGAGCGGCGGGCCGTCTTCGCGAAGATGCAAAAGTCCGGCAAGCCGGTCACGGCGGACGTGCTGTCGCAGGTCATCAAGTACCTGCCGCCCGCCCGGCCGGAGAACCTGGCGAACCCCGGCGGCGTGGCCCTGCCCGCCAACGACCGGACGGTCCCCGGCATCTTCCGGCGTAACACCGGACCCATAAAGGAAACGGCGTCCGGCGTCGATTATCTGGTCCGGCTGCCGAGCGAGTACCACCACGGCCGCGCGTACCCGGTACTGATCGCGCTTACGCACAACTCGATCCCGCCGGAACAGCTCATCAGCCTCTTGGCCTACGAGGCCGACCGCAACGGGTTCATCCTCGCGGCCCCGCTGTGGGTCGGCGGGTTCGACCAGCGGTACGACTGGTCCGGCGACCAGCACTACAAGGTCCAGGCCACGCTGCGGAGCCTGATCCGCCACTACCGCGTGGACAACGACCGCGTGTTCCTGTTCGGCTTCGGCGAGGGGGCGAACTTCGCCCTCGACGTGGGGGCGTCGCACCCGGACCTGTTCGCGGGACTCGTGGGGATGGGGTCGAACCCGAAATACTTTAACATGATGATGCACTACTGGCGGAACTGCCAGAAGCTGCCGGTGTATTTGGCCCAGGGCGCACTCGGCGGTGCGGGGCTGGATAACGTGCGGTCGATCTTTGAGAATTGGATGCACAAGGGATTCCCGGCCCTCGCGACCGTGTACCGCGGCCGCGGCATGGAGTGGTACAGCGGTGACCTGCACCTCATGTTCGACTGGATGCGGTTGAAGAAGCGGGCGACCGGCACGGCCGTCCTCCGGCTGAACCAGTTCGCCGTCGAGCCGTGGTCGATCATGCGGAAGGCGGACAACCGGTTCTACTGGGTCGGCACGGACGAAGTGAATCAGCCCAACCTCCAGACGAACCGCGACCGGAGTTTCGTCCCCGCGGAACTGAAGGCCGACATCGTTCAGGGGAACGAAATCCGGATCAGCAGCCGGGGGCTGAAGAGCGTGACGGTCTGGCTCGATCGCGAGATGATCGACTGGACGAAGCCGGTGAGCGTGCGGATCAACACGGACGTGCCCCGCGGGTACAAGCCGAAGGTGATCCCGCAGGACATGGACGTGATGCTGGAGCAGTTCTACGAGCACGGCGACCGGTCGCTGTTGTTCCTCAACAAACTCGTGTTCGAGGTCACGCCGTAGCCTTCGCGAACGCGGCGAGGTACTCGCGGAGGAACTCGCCGACCGCCTTCGACCGCAGCGGCTCGGCCGACGTGAACTCCAGCTTCAACACCTGGCTGCCGTCGGACCGGTCGTTGGCCAGCTCCGCGTTCCGGCAGAACCCCTCGACGCGGGCGAGGTTCAACTGCCCGATCCGCACGACGAAGTTGCACACCAGGCTGTCCGCCTCCTTCGTTCGGAACCATGCGAACGCCTTCGACGCCCTCGGCAGCCGTAACAGGATGTGGTCCCGACTGTCCCACTTCACGTCCAATTCCGGGGCCGCGTCGCGAATTTGCTTCAAAAACAGGGGTAGGGCGGCGCGGTCCCACTTGAGCTTCCGGCCCGGCGGGAAGCCCTTCTCGCCGAGGTGCCACTTCTCGCCGTCCTTCTTCCACGGCATGTGGTCCTCGACGCCCGCCTTGTCGTTCGCCATCATCTTCGCGAACGCCTCGGCCGCCTTCTTGAGGAAGGCCCGGAACGCGGGAGTCTTCACGTCGTCCATCTTGTGGACGATCAGCACCACTTGTTGCAGCCCCGGCGAGGTCGCCACCTCGACGCGGTTGCCGTCGCGGGCGAACCCCTCCAACCCCGGCGTGTCGGACAGCGGCGGGTAGCCGAGGGCCGCAGCGAGGTCGGCCTCCTTGAACGTTCCGCGGCCGACGCGGAAGACGAGCTTCAGGTACGCCTCGTGCCCTGTCAGGGCGTGCAGGAACCAGCCGTGGGACTTCGTCTCGGCCGCGACCTCGACGACGCTTCGGTGCTTCCAGTTCGTCTCCGAGAACGTGCCGAGCTTGTGGACCTCCTCCTCGACGAACGCGAGGACGGCCCCGTCCCACTTCGCCGGCTTGCCGGTGCTGGTCACGCGGTCCTTCGTGTGCCACCGCGGGCCGTCCTCCTCCCAGGGCAGCAGCGCGTCGTCCCCGACCTGCGTGATGTCGATGTCCCCGACCTTCGCGGCCAGCGCCTTCTTCGGGTCGTACCGCTCCCGCTTCTGCCGCGGCCCGGCCGCCAACACGGCCGCCAGGATTTCCGCCGTGTGCGAGATGATTCCGTCCTTTTTGGACTGCTCGACGACTTGCTCCGGTGTCCCCTGCACGACGACATGACCACCGCCGGACCCAGCCTCCGGGCCGATGTCGAGAATCCAGTCGGCCGACTTCATCACGTCCAGGTTATGCTCGACGACGATGACCGTGTTGCCGAGGTCGGCCAGCCGGTGCAGCACGTCGAGCAGCTTCCGCACGTCGTCGAAGTGCAGGCCGGTCGTCGGCTCGTCCAGCACATAGAGCGTCCGCCCGGTGCTCGGCCGGGACAGCTCGGCCGCGAGCTTCACCCGCTGCGCCTCCCCGCCGCTCATCGTCGGCGCGGACTGACCGAGGGCCATGTACCCGAGGCCCACGTCCGCCAGCGTTTGCAGAACGACGCGGATCTTCGGGATGTTGTCGAACAGCGCGAGGGCGTCCGCGATGCGCATGTTCAACACGTCCGAGATTGACCGGCCGTGGAACCGGACGGCTAACGTTTCCGGGTTGTACCGGCTGCCGTGGCAGGTGTCGCACTCGACCCACACGTCCGGCAGGAAGTGCATCTCGATCCGCTTTTGGCCCATCCCCTCGCACGCCTCGCACCGGCCGCCCTTCTGGTTGAAGCTGAACCGCCGCGGGTGGTAGCCGCGGACTTTCGATTCCGGCAGCCGGGAGAACAGCTCGCGGATCAGGTCGAACACGCCGGTGTACGTGGCCGGGTTGGACGACGGCGAGTTGCCGATCGGGTCCTGGTCCACGTTGATGACCTTGTCCACGTTCTCCAGCCCGCGAACGTCGTCGAGGGCGGCCCCGGCGGTGCGGGCGCGGTTCAGCTTCCGGGCGAGCGTGTTGTACAGCACCTCGTTGATGAGCGACGACTTGCCGGACCCGCTGACGCCGGTGACGGCGACGAACGCGCCGAGCGGGAAGCTCACGTCGATGTTGCGGAGGTTGTTCTGCCGCGCGCCGATCACGTCGATGGTCGCCCCGGCCGGGGCGCGGGCCAGCACCTCGTCCCGCGTCGGGACCGGACCGGCGAACGGCTCGGCGACGACGCGGCGGTTCGTCGGGACGGGTATCGACATCGCCCCGGACAGGTACTTGCCGGTCAGCGAGTCCTTCGACTTCAACACACCCTTGACCGGCCCGGCCGCGGTGATCTCGCCGCCGTGGTCGCCCGCGCCGGGGCCGAAGTCGAGCAGGTGGTCGGCCGACGCGATGACCTCGCGGTCGTGCTCGACGACGACGAGCGTGTTCCCCAGGTCGCGGAGGTGGTGTAGCGCCCGCAAGAGCCGCCGGTTGTCCCGCGGGTGCAGGCCGATGGTCGGCTCGTCCAGCACGTACAAGACACCGGTGAGGCCGCTACCGATTTGCGACGCGAGCCGGATGCGCTGGGCCTCGCCGCCGGAGAGCGTCGGCCCCGGCCGCGACAGGGACAGATAATCGAGGCCAACGTCCACGAGGAACTTCAGCCGGTTCGTGATCTCGCGGAGGATTTCGCCGGCGACCTGCCGGTCGGACTTCGACAGCTTGAGCTTGTCGAAGACGCCGAGCGTCTCGCGGAGCGGGAGCTGGCCCATGTCCCCGAGGGTGCGGTCGGCGAACCGGGTGGCTGCCGCGTCCGACCGCAGCCGCGACCCGCGGCACGCGGAGCAGGGGACTTCATCGACGAGGTGTTCGAGCCGCGCCCGGTAGACAAAGCTGACCCGCGACGCCTCGTCCACGGCGGGGAAGAGGCCCTTGTATTGGAACTTGGGAACGGCCTTTGCCTTGCCCTTCTGGTCGAGCGGCAGCCACGTCTCGCCCGTACCGTGCATCACGGCCCGCTGCTGGTCAGGGGCCAACTCCGCGAACGGCGTATCGAGCGAAAACCCGGCGTGCTTCGCAATCGCCTCCGCGAACGGTAGCCACGCACTGCCCCGGTCCAACTCCGGCCACGCGGTGATTGCGCCGGCGCGGATCGACTTCGCCGAGTCGCCGACGAGCAGGTTCGCGTTCGCCCCCCGCTGGAACCCGAGGCCCTCGCACGTCGGACACCACCCGAGCGGGCTGTTGAACGAGTAGTTGTGCGGGTTCAACTGCTCGTAGCTCGTGCCGCACCGGTCGCACGCGAGGTGCTGCGAGTACGTCTCGACCTTCCACTTCGTCTCGTCCTTCTCCGCGTCCACGTAGGCGAGGTGCATCACCCCGCGGCCGAGGTCGAGCGACTGCTCGACGGCCTCCGCGATCCGCGTCCGCGTGCCGGGCCGCACGACGTTGCGGTCCACGACGACCTCGACGCGGTGCTTCCGCTTGTGGTCGATGGCCGGCGGCTCGTCCAGGCTGTACGACTTGCCGTCGATCCGCATCCGCACGAATCCAGCCCGGCGGATCTCGTCGAACAGCGTCTCGTACTTCTCCTGCCCCTTCCGCTCGAGCGGGGCCATCACGTAGAGCTTCGTCCCTTCCGGCAGGCCGAGGATTTTCTCGACGATCTCATCGGCGGTCTGTGTGCCGATGGGGATGTCGCACTTCGGGCAGTACCGTTGGCCGAGGCGGGCGTACAGGATGCGGAGGTAGTCGTAGATTTCGGTGATCGTGCCGACGGTCGAACGGGGGCTTTTGCTCGTCGTCTTCTGCTCGATGCTGACCGCCGGCGACAGGCCGGTGATGTGCTCGACCTTCGGCTTTTGCACCTGTCCCAGGAACTGCCGGGCGTAACTCGAAAGCGACTCAACGTACCGTCGCTGTCCCTCAGCGTAGATCGTGTCGAGCGCCAGCGATGACTTCCCCGACCCGGACGGCCCGCAGAAGACGCTCATCTTCTCCCGCGGGATGCGGGCCGACACGTTCTTCAAGTTGTGCTGCTGCGCTCCGGTCACCTCCAGGTGCGTGATTCTTTCTTCGGCCTGCTTCCTGACCTCTGACCTCGGACTTCTGACCTCTGTTTTCTTAACAGGGAAGAGCAGGGGGGCCAGCGCCCGCCCCGTGTGCGACTCCTTGTTGCGAGCGACCTGCTCCGGCGTGCCGACGGCGACGACGCGGCCGCCGCCGCTACCGCCCTCCGGCCCCATGTCGATCAGCCAGTCGGCCGTCTTGATGACATCGAGGTTGTGCTCGATGACGAGGACCGTGTTCCCGGCCGCGACGAACCCGTGCAGCACGTCCAGCAGCTTGCGAATGTCCTCGAAGTGCAGCCCGGTCGTCGGCTCGTCCAGGATGTAGAGCGTCTTGCCGGTGCTCTGGCGGCACAGTTCCTTCGCGAGCTTGATCCGCTGCGCCTCGCCGCCGGACAGGGTCGGGGACGGCTGGCCGAGTTTGATGTAGTCGAGGCCCACGTCATGAAGCGTCTGCAACATCGGCCGAATCTTCGGGGCGTGCTCGAAGTGCTCGAGCGCCTGCGCGACCTCCATCTCCAGTACGTCGTGGATCGAACTGCCGCGGTACTTCACCTGCAGCGTCTCGCGGTTGAACCGCTTCCCCTCGCAGACCGGGCACGTCACCCACACGTCGGCGAGGAAGTCCATCTCCAGCCGGTTGGAGCCGTTGCCCTGGCACGCCTCACACCGGCCGCCGGGGACGTTGAAGCTGAACCGGCCGGGCTGGTAGCCGCGGACCTTCGCGTCCGCCATCTTCGCGAAGTGCTGGCGGATCTCGTCGAACAGCTTGATGTACGTCGCCGGGTTCGACCGCGGCGTCCGGCCGATCGGCGTCTGGTCGATGTCGATCACCTTGTCGATCAGTTCGCGGCCGAGAATCTTGTCGTGGTCGCCGATGCTGTGAACGATTTCGTCCCCGTTTTCCTCGTCCGATTCGTGATGCCCACCGGTCAGGGCTTCCATCAGGATGTCGTTCACGAGCGACGACTTACCGGACCCGCTGACGCCGGTGACGACGACGAACTGGCCGAGGGGAATCTCGACCGTCACGTTCTTCAAGTTGTTGTGCCGCGCGCCGACGACCTTGATCGCCTGGCCGGTCGGCTGCCGCCGCTCCTTCGGGACGGCGATCTCCTTCGCCCCGGTGAGGTACTGACCCGTCGGGCTGTCGGGGTTGGCGAAGACTTCGTCGGGTGAACCGGCGGCGACGATCTGTCCGCCGCGAACGCCGGGGCCGGGGCCGAAGTCCACAAGGTAGTCGGCCGCCCGCATCGTGTCCTCGTCGTGCTCCACGACGAGGACCGTGTTCCCCATGTCGCGAAGCCGTTCGAGGCTGCGAAGCAACCGCTCGTTGTCCCGCGGGTGGAGGCCGATGCTCGGCTCGTCCAGGATGTACAGCACGCCGACGAGGCCGCTGCCGATCTGCCCCGCGAGTCGGATCCGCTGCGTCTCGCCGCCGGAGAGCGTCGGGGCAGCGCGGTCGAGGCTCAGGTAATGCAGCCCGACGTTCAAAAGGAACCCGAGGCGAGCGCGAATCTCCTTCAGCAGCTCCGCGCAAATGTGCCGGTGGACCGGCGACAGCTCCGCCTCCATCTTCTCGAACCACGGCACGAGGTCACCGATGGGCATCTTGCCGAGTTCGACGAGCGTCTTGCCGCAGATGCGGACGGCCCGCGCCTGCGGGTTCAGCCGCTGGCCGTGGCACGCGGTACACTTGCCCATGCTCATGTACTTTTCGAGCTGCGCCCGCCGCGGCCCGGCGGCCGTCTTCTTGAACTGCGACAGCATCTGGGGCACTACCCCTTCCCACTTGCCGCCGTGTTTCCAGACCTTGCCGCCGCGCTGCTTCCACTCCCAAACGACGTGCCGGTCGCCGCCGCCGTTCAACATCAACTCCTGATGCTCCCGCGGCAGGTCTTTCCACGGCGTCTTCAGGTCGATGCCGAGCGACTTGCCGACGCCCTCGAAGATATGCTTCCGCCACCGGCCCATCCCCTTGAGCGGGCCGACGAGCGGGACCGCGCCGTCGTAGAAGCTCTTGCCGGTGTCCGGGATCAGAAGGGTGGGGTCGAACGTGTACTTCGTGCCGAGGCCGTCGCAGTCCGGGCACATCCCCTGCGGGCTGTTGAAGCTGAACAGCTGCGGCGTCGGCGGCTCGTACCCGATGTTGCAATGCGTGCAGGCGTAGTTCGCCGAGAGTAACATCTCCTCCGGCTTCGCGTCCCCCTCCGCCTCGACGGCGACGATCACCCCGCCGTCGGCCATGCCGAGCGACAACTCGACCGCCTCCGCGAGTCGGGTGCGAATCTTCGGGTCCACCTTCAGCCGGTCGATGACGATCTCGATGGTGTGCTTGATCCGCTTGTCGAGCTTCAGGTCGTCGGCCAGCTTCACGACCTGCCCGTCTACGCGGGCGCGGACGTACCCCCGCTTCAGCATCTCGGCGAAGAAGTCCTTGAATTCCCCCTTCTGCCCGCGGACGACCGGGGCCATTAGCAGGAACCGCGTCCCCTCCGGCAGCGCCAGGATGCGGTCGATGATCTGCTCGCGGGTTTGCGCCGTGATCGGCCGCTGGCACTTCGGGCAGTGCCCCTGGCCGACGCGGGCGAACAGCACCCGGAGGTAGTCCGCCACTTCCGTGATCGTGCCGACGGTCGAGCGCGGGTTCCGGCTCGCCGACTTCTGCTGGATGCTGATCGCCGGGGAGAGGCCCCCGATGTAATCCACGTCCGGCTTCGGGAGTTGTCCGAGGAACTGGCGGGCGTAGCTGGAGAGCGATTCCACGTACCGCCGCTGACCCTCGGCGTACAGCGTGTCGAAGGCGAGCGAACTCTTCCCGGACCCGCTCACGCCGGTGAACACGATCAGCTTGTTTCGGGGGAGTTCGAGGTTGATGTTGCGGAGGTTGTGTTCCCGCGCGCCGCGGACGACGATGTTCTGGCTGTCCATTACCGGGGGGTTCCTCGGGGTCACCGGTTAGGATACACACGCACAGTACATTTGAACAACGGCATCTTCCCGTTCGGCACGGAGGCGGTCGCTGTGACGCGGGACGAGATTTGGGTGAAGCGGTTCGAGGAGGTGCAGGAGAACGGGTGCGGCGAGTTGTGGGCGCGCCGGGGCGGGGGGGGGCGGGGTACAAGTACTGGCGAATCCCGGACCGGAATTAAGAACGACCACCCCTTCCAGTGGGGTGGGAGTCGTTTCTTCTTATTTCGGGTTGTGAGACGGAAATAAGAAGAAACGCCCCTCACCCCACCCGGCGGGAGGTGTTTTCGGGGAATGGATTCTATCCCCCGCCGAAGTAGAACCCGGTCGGACGCCTCCGATCCGGCCAACGTTCGACCCGCCCGGCCGCAAATCCCCCATTTCCCCGCCGCCCGAACCGTCGCCGTGTGATAGCCTTTCGGCTACAGTGCGGGGAGAAAGTTCGCGGCGGAACCGGGAACCTTTCCGCGGATTCTGCCGTCCTAAGTGCGCGTGCCGTGAACATCGACGAGCGCCGACTCATCGCCGAGAGCTTGCAGGGCCGAAAGGAAGCGTTCGGCCAGCTTGTCCTCCGTTACCAGGACCGGCTCTACCACGCGGCGCTACGGATCGCGGACACGCCGGACGACGCTTACGACGTGGTCCAGGACGCGTTCCTGAACGCCTACCAGTCGCTGGCGTCGTTCAAGGGCGACGCCGAGTTCTTCACCTGGCTGTACCGGATCGCGTTCAACGCGGCCATCAGCCAGAAGCGGAAGAAGCGGGCGACGGTCAGCCTGGACGCGGGCCGGAAGGGCCAGCCGGTGGCGGAACCGATCGACGAGTCCCACGGCGTCACGCCCGGCGAGGCGATGGAGCAGGGGGAGGACGAGCGGCAACTGCACGCCGCCATCCGCCGCCTCTCGACCGAGCACCGGGCCGTGTTGGTGATGAAGGACCTCGACGGGCTGAAGTACGAGGACATCGCGGTCGTAACCGGCGTGCCAATCGGCACCGTGCGGAGCCGGCTGCACCGGGCGCGGTTGGAGTTGCGAAATCTGTTGGACGCGGGTAGCGAACCCGTGGGCGAACTGACCCGGAACGACGCGGACGCGGCGAACCGGTAACCGGAGTGGGACACCCCCAGACCCATGCTGAGCGAAGCGGACAAACTCCTCATCACCGCGGCCGTGGACGGCGAACTGACGCCGGACGAGGGCCGCGCGTTCGAGTTCCTGGTCGCGACCTCGAAGCCGGCCGCGGCGCTGTACGACGCGCTCGCCGAGGACCGCGACCGCCTCGCCGGGCTGCCGAAGGTTTCCGCCCCGGCGACCCTGTACCCGTCGATCTTCGCGCAACTTCAAGCCCTGCCGTCGGTCGAACCGACGCGGCCGCGGCAACCGGCCCGCCGCTCGTGGCTGCCGGTGGCGACGGCCGCGTCGTTCCTCCTCGCCGTGGCATCCGGGACGTACTGGTTCGCCAGCACCGGCGACGGCCGCAACCCGCGGCCGACGGCGGCGAAGCAGGTCCAACAGCTCCCGAAAGAAGGGGCGAAGATCGCGCCGCCCGTCAAACCGACGGCAACGCCGAACGCGGTGGCTACCGAGGAGCCGCTTGTCTCGCCGATCCCGGACCCGCCGGTTTCCCCCGCGGTCGTGGCGAAGACCGACCGGACCGAGCCGAAGCCCGAAGCCGTGCCGACGCCCGGAGCGAATGTGATGGCCGCGCCGGTCGGCAGCGAGGTCAAGGCGTTCGACCGGGTGGACGTGAAGCTGCCGCTCTTGATGCCGTTCGTTGACCTCTCCCGCGAGGAATCGCAAACGGCCCTCCGGGCGCACCTGAATCGCGAGCCGGCGACGCGAATCGACCTGTTCGCGAAGGACTCGGCCCGCGCCGCCGAGGCGCTCGTCGCGGCGGGGAAGGGGGCCAACGTCAACGTGATCGTCGATACGATCGCCGGCGAACGGATGAAGCGAAAGATGCCCTCGACGTGGGTGGTCTACACCGACGCGCTAACCGCCGACGAGGCCGCGAAGTGGCTGGCCGCGGCCGCGACGAAGCAGGCCGCGGAGACCTCGCCGGACGGACAGGTGTTCGGCCCGGTCCACGTTCTTCCGACCGGCCAACAGGAACAGAAAGACACGCTGGCGATGCTGAACGTGGACTTGGCCGCGGTCGCGAAGAAGCCGAAGGACGCGGCGAACGGACACGTCGCGGCGAAGACGCTCGACCAAGTGGCGGCCGCGATCCAGAAGACCGACCCGCCGAAGGCCGCCATCTTGCTGACGTACCAGCCGGCCGTCCGCCTTCATCCGTCGCTGTCGAAAGACGTGAAGCATTTCCACGAGGCCCGCGGAAACCGCGGCCCGAACACGGTCCCCGTGTTCATCGTGATCCGTTCCGCCGGGCAATGACGACAGGGCACTCGTTACGCGAGTGCCCTCGTCCACCCATTACGCATTCAGATTCCCGATCAGCTCCCGCGTGATCGTTGCCGTCGTCCCCTCGCCGCCGAGGTCGCGGGTTAGCCCGACCCCGCGCTCCAACGTCTTCATCACCGCCGCCTCGATCCGCGCCGCCGCGTCCCGCTCGCCGACGTGGTCCAACAACATCGCCGCGCTCCGCACGACCGCGACCGGGTTCGCCACGCCCTTCCCCGCGATGTCCGGCGCGCTGCCGTGGACGGCCTCGAACACGGCGTACCGCGCCCCGAGGTTCGCCCCCGGCACGACGCCCAGCCCGCCGACGAGGCCGGCGCACAGGTCCGAAATCACGTCGCCGAACAGGTTCTCCATCACGAGCACGTCGAACCGCGTCGGGTCGAGGGCCAGCTCGAGGCAGACGGTGTCGATCACCTTCTCGTCGAAGCCGAGGAACGGGAACTCGTCGGCCACGGTCCGCGCGCAATCCAGGAACAGCCCGTCCGACAACCGCATCACGTCCGCCTTGTGGCAGAACGTGACCCGGTGGCGGCCGTGCTGCCGGGCGAACTCGAACGCAAACCTGACGATCCGCTCGGCCGCCGGCCGGGTGATGACCCGTAGGCTCTCGACGACGCCCGGCACGACGACGTGTTCCAGCCCGGCGTACAGCCCCTCCGTGTTCTCGCGGACGACGACAAGGTCCACGCCGGCGTAGGGGACCTTCAGCCCCGGCAGCGTCTTCACCGGCCGCACGCTGGCGTACAGGTCCAGCCCCTGGCGAAGCCGGACGTTGATGGAGCGGAACCCCTTGCCGACCGGCGTGGTGCAGGGGCCTTTGAGCGCGACGCGGTGCTGCCGGATGGCGTCGAGCGTTTGTTCCGGCAGCGGCTCGCCGAGCTTCTCCGCCGCGGCCAGCCCCGCCTCCGCCTTCACCCAGTCGATCTTCACGCCGGCCGCCGCGACGACCTTGCACGCCGCGGCGGTGACTTCCGGGCCGATGCCGTCGCCTTCGATCAGCACGAGTTTCATGAGCCACGCTCGATGAGTATGTGGAGTTCCGCGGCCGCCGCCCGAATGAGATAGCGTATCGGCGCGGGTCCGTCCGCCGCGGCGAGGGCAACGGCTCAACGACAAGCTACCGGACGGAAGCGGGAATGCAATCCGGAAGCGAGCAAGTCCACCCCGCACGCGACTGGGGTTGCTCTATTGGTTGTTGGCGCGGCCGGGGCAGAGTCTTCGATGCCACGGTGTCCGCCTCCGGGGCGTCGCAAAGCCTCAGCCCCAGCCACCCACAACTTTGACCTTGAAGCTCCACAGCGGATCCCAGCCATGTGCTTGGACCTAAGCCGCAACCGGTCCTCTCGACGAGCCAACCCCTGAAAGTCACGGGAAAGTGTTGGGCCGGCTCTGAAGCGTCCGACGCCACAGAGGGCCGGGAAAGCCCACACGTCTAACGTCCGATAATGAACATTATGTTGTATAAGTTTGCCACGACATGCAGGGGGCTTTCCCGGAAATCCTCGGCTAAATCATTGAGCGGTAGAATGCCTCGAACCGCCGGACCATTCCCTGCCGGCCGTACACTTCTTCCGCCCGCCGGCGGGCCGTCGCGGCCATCCGGCGGCCCGCCGGCGGGTCGTCGATTAACTTCTGGATTGCTCCCGCGAGCGCTTCGTCCGACCCCGGCGCGACGATCACCCCGCCGACGCCCGGACCGACGAGTTGGGCGGTCGCGCCGGTGTCGGTCGCCACGATTGCCCGCCCCGCCGCCATGTACTCCAGGACGGCGTTCGACATCCCCTCCGAGTGGGACGGCATCACCGCCAAGTCGAGCGACCGCAAGAACTCCGGCACGTCGGCGAGCGACCCGCGGAGCCGGAACCGGTCGCCGAGGGCCAGCTCGCGACGAAGCTGCTCCAGCCGCGGTCGGTCGGGGCCGTCGCCCGCGACCTCGAACTCGACCTTCGCGCTAAGTTCTAGCACCAGTTGTGCGGCCCGCATCAAGCCGTCGATGTTTTTGACCGGCCGCAGGTTCGCCACGCACCCGACGCGGACCGTCTCGCCGAACGCCGGCGGCCGCACGTCCGGAAACCGGTCGAGGTCCACGCCGTTTTCGATGACCGTCACCCGGTCCGCCGAGACGCCGTCCTGCCGGATAAGTTGCTCGCGACCGCCCTCGGAGTTCGTCAAAGACCGCGTCACCCACGGTCGGATCAGCCGGTTCAGGACCCGGTCCTTTCGTGTCAGCCAGTAGCCGAGGTTGTTCCGAACGCGGACGACGTGCGGCACGCCGCACCACCGCGCCAGCGGGACCGAAAAGTACGAGGCGTCCAGAAAGTAAGATTGCAGGATGTCGGGCCGCGACCGCGACCAGAGCTGCCGGACGTGCCTCGCGGCCCGCAGCCCGGCGCGGGAGAGGAGTTTCGTCACGCCGAGGCGAATCACTTCGCAGTCCCGCGGCTCTAATTCGCGGGACGCCGCCGGCCTTCCATCGAGGAGGATGAGCGTCGGCTCGAAAAGCGCACGATCCATCAGACGGATCAGCGCGAGCAACTGCGATTCCGTACCGGCGCGGCTCAGGTTGTCGATGCAAAACGTTATCGGAACCGGACGATCCGCTCGAAAAGGCTCGGTCGGCTCGGCACGGGGTCGGGACAGGGTTGGGTGCATGTCACACGTCGTTGAAGCGACACCGGGGGCCGGCACAACTGGGCGAACAATTTTTGATAAGCAGCGGCCTGGCCCGCGAACGTGAACTCGGCCCGCATCCGCTCGCGGCCGGCGCGGCCGAGGGCCATCCGCTTCGCGTCCTGTTTCAACAGGTCGAGGATCGCGCGGGCGAGTTCCGACGGGCGGCCGGGCGGGACGAGCAGGCCCGTCTGCTCGTCCGCGACGACCTCCGGCGTCCCGCCGACGGCGGTGGCCACGACCGCGACTTCGGCCGCCGCCGCTTCGAGGGCCACGTTCGGCAGTCCTTCCGTGTAGGACGGTAGCACGAATAGGTCCGCGAAAGGCAGGAAGTGGTCGAGTTCGGTCGTGAACCCCGCGAGCACGAATCGGTCGGTCAGTTTCGCGGTGCGGATCATTGCCTCGAGTTTCGGCCGCTCAACCCCTTCGCCGAAATGAATGAACGCGGCCGAGGGGTGTTGCTTCAAAACGTCCCCGGCGGCCGTCACGAGGAGCTCGAACCCCTTTTCCGGGCTGAGGCGACCGGCGGAAATCACGAGATGAGACACCGCGGTGTCGGCCGCGAAGTACGCCTGCAACCGAGTTTCGTAGCCGAGGTCCGTGCCGTTGAAGTCCGGGAACCGGCAGCTGTTCCGCACGACCGACAGCCGCTCGTCCGGCACGCCGCACCCCCGCACCTTCGCGGCTTGCGCGTCCGACACGGCGACGACATGGTCCATGAATCGGAGGTTGAACCGGTCGAGTTGCTCGTACCGGCGGACTTTCCAGTTCTCGGCCGTCCACCCCCGCGACACGGCCACGACCGGGATGCCGACCCGCCGCGCCGCGATCCGGCCGAGCAGGTTCGGCTTGTAGCTGTGGGTCAACAGTACGTCCGTGCGGTGCGCTTTCAGGTATTCAGTCAGTTCGGAAAGGATGGAGCGCAAACGGGGAAAGTCGGCCAAGAGTGCATCGCCGGCGAAGCCGCGACGACGAGCCTCGTCGAGAAACGCGGCGCACCGGCCGCCCTCGCGGAACGAGACGAATCGCGTGTAACATTCCGGCGGCAGGTGTTCGGCCAGTCCGAGCATCTGCCGCTCGGGGCCGCCGAAGAGCGTGCTGGCCGTCAGGTGAACGATGTTCATCAACCGGCGTCCCTGCCAGGGTGAAAAGTCCGCGGCTAGTCTAGACCGGCCGCGGACGGGCTGTCGAGGGCAAATCTTCGCCATCAGGACTTCGGCACTTCTACCCACTTCTCGGCCTTCGCCGAGTCGAGGATCGCGTCCAGAATGTGCTGCGTTTCCAGGGCGTCGCGGAACGTCGGTCCTTGCGGCTTGCCGGTTTCCAGCCCCTGTATGAAGTCCGCGACTTGGTGGGTGAAGCTGGAGTCGTACCCGATCGCCAGGCCGGGGACCCACCAGTTCGCCATGTACGGGTGGTCCGGGCTGTTGTCCGTGACGTGAATGCTCTTCCAGCCGCGGATCTTGCCTTCGTCCTTGTAGTCGAAGATTTGGAGGCGGTGGAGGTCGTGGAGGTCCCAGAAGATGCTCATGTTCTCGCCGTTGATCTCGAACGTGTAGAGCGCCTTGTGCCCGCGGGCGTACCGGGTGCTCTCGAAGTTGGCGAGCGACCCGTTCGCGAACTTGCCCATGAAGATGCAGGCGTCGTCGATGCCGACCTTCTCGACCTTGCCCGTCAGGTTGTGCATCCGCTCCTTCACGAACGTCTCGGTCATGCAGCAGACCGACTGCAACCCGCCGTTGAGCCACACGGCCGTGTCGATGCAGTGGGCGAGCAGGTCGCCGGACACGCCGCTGCCGGCCGCGGCCACGTCCAGCCGCCAGAGGCCCTGCCCGCCCTGCGGGAGGTCGGACTTGATCGTCCAGTCCTGAAGGAACTTGGCGCGGTAGTGGAAAATCTTCCCGAGCCGCCCTTCCTCGATGAGCTTCTTCGCGAGCGTCACCGCCGGGATGCGGCGGTAGTTGTACCAGACCATGTTCGCGACCTTCGCCTTCTCGACGGCTTTCACCATCTCCAGGCCCTCGGCCGCGTTCATCGCCAGCGGCTTTTCGCACAGGATCATCTTGCCGGCCTGCGCCGCCGCGATCGCGATCTCCTTGTGCAGGTTGTTCGGCGTGCAGACGTCCACCACGTCGATGTCCTTGCGGTCGAGCAGTTTCTTCCAGTCCGTCTCGACGCTCGCGTACCCCCACTGGTCGGCGAACTTCTTGATCTCCCCCTCGTTCCGGGCGCACGCGGCCTGCAACACGACCTCGTGCTGCGACGGGAAGAACTGGCCGACCTGCTTGTACGCGTTCGAGTGCGCCCGGCCCATGAAGCCGTACCCGATCATGCCGACGCGGAGAGGTTTCTTCGCCATGAATCGCTCCAGGATGGGGGTGAGTCACTTCTTCGAGAAGTAGTCGTAGACGGCCTTGCCGACCTTCGCGATGGTCACCTGCCCGGCGTTGTCGAGCACCCACCGCTGGTCCTCGTTCTCGTTCGTCAGCACGCAGACGGCCACCGGCGTGGTCTTCTTCTTGTCCGCGGCGTCGGGGATAAAGATGATGCCCGCATCGGTGCGGACCTGGTTCGTGGCCCCGGTCTTGTGCGCGACGACCGTGCCCGCGGGCAGGAAGCGGACGAGTTGCTGCTTGTCGTCGTTCGCCTTCAGGTTAGCCATCATCGCCTTGCACGCCTCCGGTGACGCGGCCTTTTCCGTGTGAATAAGTTCGAGCAGCCCGACCGCGTCCTTCGCGGTAATGGAACCGAGCGAATACTTCTTGGTCCGCTCCGGATCGACGCTCGAGGTGCCGCCCTTGAACACCTTCGCGTTGATCCGCGTCTCCGGGAAGCCGAGCTTCGCCGTCGTCGCGTTGACGTTCTTGATGCCGACCTGGTCGAGGACGAGGTTCGTGGCCGTGTTGTCGCTGTAGACGATCATCAGCCGGACGGCGTCCTTGATCGGGAACGACGCCCCCTCGGAGAAGTGCGAGGTGAGGATGCCGGCACCTGGAACTTTGTCGTCCTTCGCGAGCGTGACGTGCGTGCCGAGGTCGATCGTCTTCTCGTCGGCCTGGCGGTAGGTCTCGATCATGACGGCCAGCTTGATGAGGCTGGCCGTCTGCATGACCTCGTCGCCGTTCAGCTCGTAGTGCTCGCCGGTGGCGAGGTTCTTCACGGCGACGGCGACCTTGCCCTTGTGCGCGTTCGCGATGGGCTTGATCGCGTCGCCGAGGTCGGTGGCGGCCACTTCCAGGCAAGTGGCGAGGGCGATGAAGAAGGCTACGAACGATTTCATGCGGCTAGCTCTTTTTCTTGGACTTCGGACGCGGCGGGTCCGCGAACAGTTGAACGAGAGGGAGGTGAAAGCCCGGCAACACGCGGCCGCCGTCGAGCGAGCCGTCGCGCTGGACGACCTTTCGTTTCTTCACGGATGTGTAAACTTCCGCCGTTCGCGTGATCGGGTCGATGACCCAGGCGAGGCGACACCCACCGGCGAAGTAGTCGTGTAGCTTTCGGTCGATTTCCTGGACTGTGTTCGAGGGACTGAGAACTTCCACCACGAGTGTCGGTATCGTTCGCCAAATCGCCTCGTTAGGCATCCCTACCTCCGGCAGCCGGGAGAAGGGGATGAAGCTGACATCCGGGTAGCGGACGTTGCCCTCGAACAGGCGGAACGGGCCGTCCGCACCGACGACGATCCCGAGTCGATGCTCGCGGACGAAGTTCCCGATCAGTCGTCCCAGTTCCATACCCAGGAACGATTCGTGGGTTCCCATCGCCTTCTCCACGAGCGTGCCGTCGATCAACTCGTAGAGCCGCTTGTCGGCGGCCTCCTGATACCGCAGCACGTCCGCCTCGGTCGCCCGACCGGGCGGCGGGTCCATACAGATGCGGTCTAGCGGTACGTACCCGAGCCGCGCGTGGAGGTCGGCGAACGAATCGAGCTGGGCTGCGGGTGCGATTTTGACGACCATCGACGACCCTCGTGACCGGCGGCGCGGAACGCCCTGCCCCGCGCCACGTTGAAGGCGTGTTACGCCGCCGCGTATTTCGCCCGCATCTTGTCGAGAAACTTCTTGCTGTCGGCCGTCACCTCCCAGGCGTTCGGCCAGAAGCACAGGTCCACGCACCACCAGTCGTTCGGCACGCCCGCGGCCTGGATCGCCGGGAACAGCTCGTCGAAGTTCAAATTTCCAGTGCCGAACGGGTTGTGCGTCGAGGTGTTGTGCTCGTTCAGGCTGCCGTCGCTGTCGATGACGTGGACGTGCGTGATCTTCCCCTTCAGTTTGTTCAGCAGTTCGAGCGCGCCGCCGGCCAGCAGTTCCTTTTCGCCCTGGTGGTTCGCGCCGATCTTCGCGACCATGTGCGCGTGGCAGCTGTCGTACAGCACGCCGAAGTTCGGGTTCCCCTTCCCCCGCACACCGTCCACGACCTTCAGGATTTCGCTCGGCTTGTTGAACACGAACCCCGGCTCGAACTCCCAGCAGATGTTCAGCCCGAAGTCGCTGGCGACCTTGCTGCACTTGTCCCAAGTCGCGATCAGCCGATCCATCCCCGCGGCGTAGCCGAGCTTCTTGCCTTCCTCGGTGCTGAAGTAATCAGGCGAGAGGACGGTATCGACGCGGATCGTCTTCACGTCCAGGTCGGCGGCGAACGCGCACCAGCCGAGGAACGCCGTCGTGTAAGCGGCCGGGATTTCGTCCAGGATGCTCACGCCCGGCGTCTTGAACGCCCACAGGTCCACGGCGATGGCCGACAGTGCCAGGCCGTGGTCGGCGATCTCCTTCTTGAGCTTCTGGCGGCTCGCCTTCGTCGGGTGGGAGAACGGCGACGGGTGCGGGCCGAAGCTGCCGAGTTCGACGCCGTCGTACCCGAGGTCCTGGAGCTTGTGCAGAATGACGTGGAAGTCGTTCGTCGGCGTCTCCTGGTTGAACAGGTACGCCCAGGTGCCGATGGAGATGCGGGCCTTCGCCATGATTCGACCTCGGGAGGGTGGAGCTTGCGGGTGGTAAGATGCGGGACTCGATGACGCGGCGGGCCGTGCCACTACTGAGGGGGACGCCACCGGTCCGGGGCGGTATCCTATCTCACCCTTCTGGGGCGGCCGCGACTTGGTTACGTTGTATCGCGGCCGACGGCGGGTTCTAGCCCGGATCGCAAGGAGTTCGCCGCACGAACGACCCGACTACCTTCCCCAGTTTCGCGCGCCGCCGCAACTATTTTTTGAGCGGGCCGCGCAAGTTTCGTCCGGCCGGGGCGAACTTACTGGAAAGAACGGCTGTCGGGTCCGGTACAAGAAGATACCGGAGAGTTGCACCTATGAAATGGACCATGAACGACGACAACGGCGGTTCGACACTGTGCCGACAACGCCCCGGTGAGAAGAAGAAGGCGTGCCGGGTCGTCCTCGGCCTCCCCCCTTCCCTGCCCGCCGCGAACCTCGCGGACCAGTTCCGCATGAAGGGCTGGGACGTGTGCGTCGCCGCCAACGGCGAGGACGCGCGGCGGACGGCCATCCGGCACCACGCGAACGTCGTGGTCGTGCCGTTCCTGCCGAACGACCCGCTCGCCACGGCGAAGGTCGTGAACGCCATGCCCGCGAAGGCGAAGATCGTTCTGGTGGCCGCCGAGCGGGGACAGGCCGCGCGGTTCGGCGAGATGATCGAGGCCGTCGTGGTCGGCGACCGCGACAGTGCCGACACCATCTTGAACGAGCTGAGCGGACGACACGCCAAGAAATAAATCGAGCGGCCCCGGTTCAGCCGGGGCCGCTTCCGTTTACTCGACCTCGAAGATCGCCTCGATCTCGACGGCCATCCCGTTCGGCAGCGCGTTGTGCCCGACCGCGCTCCGCGCGCCGACGCCGGCGTCGTCGCCGAACACTTCCTTCATCAGTTCCGAGTACCCGTTGATGACCTTCGGCTGGTCCTTGTAGTCGGCCGTGCAGTTCACCATGCCGAACGACTTCACCAGCCGCTTTACCTTGTCGAGCGACCCCAGGAAGTTGCGGAGCGTGGCGAGGATGGCCAGCCCCGTCTGCCGGGCCGCCTCCTTCCCCTGGTCGAGCGTCAGGTCCTTGCCGACGCAGCCGAGGATGTACGTGCCGTCCAGCTTCAGCGGCCCGTGCCCGGACACGAACACGAGGTTGCCGACCCGCACGGCCGGTTTGTACACGGCCACCGGCTTCGGGATGCTCGGCAGGATCAGGTGCAGCTTCGCGACTTGTTCTTCCGGCTTCGACATGGGACCCCTCCGGGAAGGATGACAGGACTAGGCGTGTGGCCACGCTTGCTGGAACGTTGATATATAGCCGCCGGCTTGCCGGCGGGGCTTTGCGACCCCCGAAAGCCCCGCCGGCAAGCCGGCGGCTATATAAGCCCCGTCTCAGACGCGGTGGTGTGCGAGGTACTTCTCGTTCGGGCGGACGCCCAGCCCTGGAGCATCCGCCACGACGAGTTGCCCGTCAACGAATTTGGGGCCGCCGTCGAACAGCGGCGCGAACCAATCGACCGTCTCGCACACGCGGCCGAGGACCGACCCGGCGGCGAGGTGCGTGCCGACTTCCGGCAGCCGCACGGGGCAGACGGCGACGTGCCGCAGTTCCGCGAGCTGCGCGACCTTGCGGGCCGGGGTGATGCCGCCGAGCCGCAGCGGGTCGATGCGAACGGCAGAGACGCTCGTGGTTTCGAGCAGTCGGACGAAGTCGTCCACCCGGTCGAACAGGCTGCCGACGCTCACCGCCACTTCGAGCCGGTCGAGCAGTCGCGAAAGTCCTTGCGAATCGTCGTTCCGCAGCGGGTCGGAGAAGCCGTCGATGGCGAAGTCTTCCTCGCACATCCGGCCCATCCAGAGGGCGGTCGAGAAGTCGTACCGGCCGTTCGCGGACACCTCGAACCACGCCCCTTCGGGAACCGCCTCGCGCAACTGGCGAACGCGGTCCGCGTCGATGTCCGGGTCGGCCGTGCCGATCTCGACGACGACGCCCGCGGCCCCGGCGTCGAGCGCCGCCCGCGTTTCCTTCGCCGCCGCCTTCGCGCCGAGCGCGGGCGTGGCCGTGTCGGACGCGATCGCCTTCAACTTCGTGCGGTAGCCGCCGAGGAGTTGGTAGACCGGCAGGTTCGCGGCCTTCCCCTTCACGTCCCACAGGGCGAAATCGACGGCCGCATAAGCCCGCGCCGCGAGACCGGGAAAGCCGACGGTTTCGAGTTCGTGCGACGCCCGCAGGAACAGGCGCTCGGTGAGCGTCGGGTTTTCGTTCAACAGAATCGGCGCGACGAGCGAGTCGAGGAGCGAGCGGATCGCGGCCCCGCCGCCGCCGAGGGTGTACGTGAAGCCGACGCCGGTGTGCGGGCCGTCGGTGAGGATTCGCACGAGGACGACTTCGACATCCTTCGCCGCCCGCGGGTCTTGGGAAGTCGGGAGGGCGACGGCACGGGGCAGCGGCAGGCGGGCGAGGTCGGTTTCGACGCGGGTGATCTTCATGGCCGCCGGGGGTCAGCACTCGCCGAGGTACGCGGACCGCACCCGCGGGTCTGTCAGCAGTTTATCGGCCCGGTCGGTCATCGTCACACGCCCCGTCTCGATGACGTACCCGCGGTGGGCAGCCTTGAGCGCCATGAACGCATTCTGCTCGACAAGAAGCACGGACATGCCGCCCTTGTTGAGCTGCTTCACCACGTCGAAGATTTGCACCACGATCTGCGGGGCCAAGCCCAGCGACGGCTCGTCGAGCATGAGCAGCCGCGGCCGGGCCATGAGCGCCCGCGCGATGGCAAGCATCTGCTGCTGCCCGCCGGAGAGCAGCCCGCCAGCCTGCGACTTTCGCTCGCGGAGGATCGGGAACATCGCGAACATCTTTTCCAGGTCGTCGGCGACGCCGGCCGGGTCGGTTCGCGTGAACGCCCCCATCTGCAAGTTTTCCAGCACCGTCAGCCGGGGGAAAATCTTCCGCCCCTCCGGCGACAGTGCGAGGCCGAGCTTCACCACCTGATGCGCCGCGTACTTCGTGATGTCCAGCCCGTTGAACGTGATGCTGCCCGCCCGCGGCTTCACGACGCCGGCGACGGACAGGAGCGTCGTCGTCTTCCCGGCCCCGTTCGCGCCGATCATGGCGACGATCTCGCCGTCGTCGACGTGGACCGTCACGTCGTGGAGGGCGTCGATCGGCCCGTACCCGGCCCGCAGCTTGTCTATACTCAACAGGGCCGCCATCAGGTCACCTCTTCCTTGCCGAGGTACGCCTCGATCACCTTCGGGTCGCGGCTCACCTCGGCGGGCGTCCCCTCGGCGATCTTCTGGCCGTAGTCGAGCACCGCCACCTTGTCCGAGATGCCCATGACGAGGTTCATGTGGTGCTCGATCAGTAACACCGTGACGCCGCGGTCGCGGATCTTCTTGATGAGGCCCATCAGGTCCGTCGTCTCGCTCGGGTTCATCCCGGCGGCCGGCTCGTCGAGGAGCAGCAGCTTCGGGTTCGTGGCGAGGGCCCGCGCGATCTCCAACCGCCGCTGGTCGCCGTAGGCGAGGTTCTTGGCCAGCTCGGTCGTCTTCCCCTTGAGGCCGACGAACTCCAAGAGGGCGAACGCCTTGTCCGCCGCCGCCTTCTCCTCGTTCAGGTGCCGCGGCAGGCCGAGGGCCATCATGACCGGGTGGGCCGTCAGTTCGCGGTCGAGGCCGACCATGACGTTCTCGCAAACGGTCATCGCCGGGAAGAGGCGGATGTTCTGGAAGGTGCGGGCGATCCCGCCCTGCGAGATGATGTCCGGCGTCCGCCGCGACCGCAGCCAGATGAGGTAGTACGCGAGCGGTGCCAGCACCAACCCGGCGACGAACGCGACGCGGGTGTATAGCAACAGCTTCTCCCGCGTGGCCGCGACATCGGCCCGCACCTTCACGTCCGCCGCGGCCGCGCCGAGCCCCGCCGGTTGAAGGAGCGAGTCGCGGTGGGCACGGGCCGCGGACTCGTCGTCGAACACGCCGAGCGATGTCTTGCCGTCGAGCGCCTTCACCTCCCACTTGCCGGTGATGCGGTTCTTCTCGACGCCCGGCTTGCCGGACAGGTAGTCGGCCGCGGCCGTCGTCATCTTCGAGAGGCTAAACGTGTCCTCCGGCGACGCGAACTGCCGGGTGACGGCCGCCGTCCAGAGTTCCTGCACGCCCGCGGCGGCGAGGTACGCGAACAGCCCGACGACGAGGCCGGACAGGATGCACGCCAGCAGAACGCGGGTCTGGAACGGCCGCTTCACGTCCGCGCCGCCGAACGCGATCGCGCCGTCCGTCGGCTTGTAGATGCCGGTGACGACGTTGAACACGGTCGTCTTCCCGGCCCCGTTCGGCCCGATGACGGACACGATCTGCCCGGCCGGCACTTCGAGCGACAGGTTCGACACCGCCGTGATGCCGCCGAACCGCATCGAGACGTTCTGGATCGAGAGCATGGTTACGGGTTCCCCGGCGGCGGCGTGTGGACCTCTTCCTTCAACCGGTTCGACGGCAACAACCCCTGCGGCCGGTACCGCATCACCAGGATCAGTACCAGGCCGAAGACGAACAGCCGCCACCCGGAGAACGTCATCATCTGGGCCGAGATCGGCAGTTTGAAAAGGCCCAGGTCTTTCACCACTCTCTCGGGGCTGCCGAACTTCGCCTGGAGCAGCTCGTCCATGATCGGCGAGAGGATTTTGTCGAACCCATACAGCAGGAAGACGCCGAGGAGCACGCCGTTGCGGCTGCTCAGCCCGCCGAGGATGACGCAGCAGAGCAGCAGGATCGACTTGTTGAAGTCGTAGTCGTCCGGGCCGACGGTGCTCGTCATCCGGCTGGCGTACAGGCAACCGGCGAACCCGGCGATGCCGGCGGCGAACACGAACGCGGCCAGCTTCAGTTTCGGGACGTTCAGCCCCATGCACGAGGCGGCCAGCTCGTCCTCACGGACGGCCACCATCGCCCGGCCGAGCTTCGACCGCTCGATCCGGTAGAGGACGAAGTAGACGGCCGCCAGGGACAGCAGCGTGAGGTAGTAGAACGGCCGGTAATCGGTGGACCACTGATCGACGGTCACGCCGGGGACGACCGGCGGCGGCACGGGGTTCAACCCCCGCGTCCCGGCGGTGATGTCGCTGAGGTTCTTCACCGCGTACTTCACCACCTCGCCGAACCCGAGTGTAACGAGGGCGAGGTAGTCGCCGCGGAGCCGGAGCGTCGGGACGCCGAGGACGCCGCCGAACGCGGCGGCGGCGAGCGTGCCGAACACGAGGGCGAGCCAGAACCCGACCTCGAACGGGTACGCCGGGACGGTCAGGATGCCGGTGACGTAGGCCCCGATGCCGAAGAACGCGGCGATGCCCAGGTGCAGGATGCCGACGTTGCCGACGTCGACGTTGAGGGCGAGCGCGAGGATCGCGAAGATGAACATGCCGGACATCTGGTCGCCGAGCGACCGGCCGACCCCGGCCTGGAACCAGCCGTCGAGGGCCGGGAACAGCGGGAACGCGACCAGGATCGCGAACAGGGCCAGCGGCCAGGACGGGAACGGGGCGGGCTTCATGGGTTACACCTTCTCCCGGACGCGAGCGCCCAACAGGCCGGACGGCCGGAAGACCAGCACGACGATCAGCACGGCGAACACCAGGGCGGGCGCCCACGTCTCGCCGACGAACTCGCTGCCGAACGAGCGGACGAGGCCGATCAGGATGCCGCCGAGGACCGCGCCTGGGATATTGCCGATGCCGCCGAGGACGGCCGCGGTGAAGGCGTACAGCCCGTTCTGGAACCCCATCTGGTAGCCGACGGTGTTGACCGTCAGGCCGTAGACCATACTCCCGAACCCGGCGAGCGCCCCGCCGATCAGGAACGTCGCGCCGATGACGCGGTCGGTGTTGATGCCCATGAGCTGCGCCGCCGTCGGGTTCTGGGCCGTCGCCCGCATCGCCTTGCCGAGCGTCGTGAACTTCACCAGGTACGTGAGCGCCAGCATGAGGGGAATCGTGACGGCGAAGACGAGGACCGTCTTCCAGGTGAGGACGACCTTCGCCTCCGGGCCGAGGAGGTTGTCTTGCGGGAGAAGGTTCGGGAAGTTCACGTCTTGCGGGCCGCCCCAGAACAGGCCGACGTTCGTGAACACGAAGCTGACGCCGATGGCCGACACGAGTGGGGCGAGCTTCGGGGCGGTGCGGAGCGGCTTGTACACGACGCGATCGACGGCGAGGTTCAACGTCGCACAGAACAGCGGTACCACCAGGAAGCAGGCCGCGAGTACCACCCACGCGGTCGCGTCCGCCACCGGATTCGCCGGGTCCACCACGGTCGTCAGCAGCGTCAGGCCGAGGAACGAGCCGAGCATGAACAGGTCGCCGTGGGCGAAGTTCACGAGCTCGACGATCCCGTAGACCATCGTGTAGCCGAGCGCGATGAGGGCGACGAGGAACCCGAACCGCAGGCCGTCGATGGTCAGTTGCACCAGGTTCTGCCAGGCGAACGACGTGTCGGCGAGGAGCAAAGGCGGCATGGAGTCCGGTGGGGTTATTTGTGGGTGACGGACAGGCTCTTGGAGAAGACGAACTTGCCGCCCTTCGCGACGACGCCGGTGAGGTCCTTGAGCGTCGTGTCGCCGTTCTCGTCGAACGACCACGTGGCGGTGACGCCGGGGAAGTCCTTGATCGCCAGCCCGGCCCGGCAGACCGCCGCCCGGTCCTTCACCCCGGCCTGCTTGATGGCGTGGAGGGCGACCCGGCCGCATTCGTACCCGTACAGCGCGTACGCCTCGGACGGCTCCTTGCCGAACTTCTTCTTGTACAGGTCCACGAACGCCTTCCCGCCGGCGGTGTCGGACAGCTTGTCCGGCGACAAGCCGGCGAACGTGCAGTAGAACCGCCCCTCGGCGATGTCCGCCCCGGCCGAGTCGATGAACGCCTGTTCGAGGCAGCCGTCGGGTCCCATCATCTTCACCGCGGTCATCCCGGCGGACACCATGTCCTTGAGGAGCTGCCCGCCCTTCGTCTGGGTCGTGCCGCCGAAAAAGACGAGGTGCGGGTTCTGTCGCTTGATCTTCACCATCAGGGCCGAGAACTCCTGGGCCTTGCCGTCGATGCTCTCCCGGCCGAGGACTTCGAGGCCGATCTTGCGGGCGTGCGACTCGAAGAAGTCGGCCACGCCCTTCCCGTACACCTCGTTGTCGTCGATGATGAACACCCGCGTCCAGCCCATGTGCTTGGCCCACTCCGCCCCGGCCGGGCCTTGCAGATCGTCGGTCGCGACGACGCGGGCGAAGTTCCGCTCGCCGCTCGGCTGGTACCGCTTCGGCTCGTCCCGCTCGCCGACGAGCGGCTTCGTCAGCCCCGGCGACGTGTTCGCCGGGGACACCATGAACAGCCGGGCCTTGTTCAGGATCGGCATGCTGAGCTTCGCCGCCCCGGAGTTGTACGTGCCGATGTACACCATCACGTCCGGGTCGCCCTTCGCGAGGTTGGCGTTGTTCGTCTCGACGGCCGCGTCCCACTGGCCGCTGGCGGCGCTGGCGTCGTCCAGATCCTTGTAGTCGATCGTGTACTTCTTGTCCCCGACCTGCAGTTTCAGCGCGCCGTTGACATGTTCGCACCCCTGGTCGAGGGCGAGGCGGATGCCGTCCACGATCGTGTCGGTCTGGCCCTTCGCGCTGCCGGTCCGGGGCAGGCTGGAGACGATGCGGATGAGGTCCGGGTCGCCGCCGGCGGGGGCGACGGGGAGGGCGAACCCGGCCGCCGCGAAGGCGACGACGGCGAGGACGGGTAGGATGCGGATCGGCATTCGGGGAACCTTGATTGCTGCGAGTGTAAGCCGGCGGCCGGGCGGCGTCAACCGCCCGGCGGCGTCACTTCTTCGCCGGCGGGACCGGGACCGGCGGCGGGACGCGGTAGTACACCTGTAATGTTAACAGCGTCATCGCCGTCGTGCCGATCCGCCCGCAGTGCGTGCCGATGTACGCCTTGTCCGCCGGCCAACTCCCGGCCGTCCGCGGGCCGTCCGCCTCCGGGCTTTGTTTCTTCACCAGCAGGTCCCGCACCTTCGGGTTCCAGTCCTTCTCCCACACCTCCCCGCCCCGCGACCGCGCGACCAGGGTGACGTAGTAGTAGCTGTAACTGTCCTCCCGGCCCTCGGTCGGGCGATTGGCCCGCAGGACCACCCGCTTCGCCCCCTCGTCGAAGCCGGCGTGCTCGGCGTCCCAGCCGTCGAAGCAGTACCGGCTCCACAGGCCGACGGCGGAGAGGGTCGGCGTCGGCGACTCGTTCGACGTGTACCCGTACTCCGCCTTCTTGTCTCCCTTCCCCACCTTGTCCAGGAACTCCTTCGCCAGCTTGATCGTGCCGTCCGGGACGGGGATGTCCTTCGTCTGCTTGGCGGCGTGCAGCGCCTGGAGCTGCCAGCCGAGGATCGACGTGTCGCCCTTCGTCCCGGCCGAGTAGCCCCAACTGCCGTCCGCCGCCTGCCCCCGGACGATGTACGCGACCGCCGCCCGCGCCGGGGCCAGCAGCGTCTTGTCCGCGGTCATCGAGTACGCCTCGCACAGCGCGAGCGTCGCGATGGCGTGGGCGTACATCGTGTTCGACCCGCGGAAGGTGCCCGTCGGCAGCTGGCTGGCGGTCAGGAACTTCAGCCCGGCCTCGACGTTTTTCTGGAACGGGTTGGGCTTGTCCTTGTCCCCCTTCTTGTGGGTGTGCCCGGCCGCCAAGAACGGGAGGACGCCCATGCCCGTGGCGGCGACGACCTCGGCGCGGGACGTGCCGTCGAACACCCACGCGCCGGTGGTCTTCACCTGGTTGTCGGCCAGCCACTTCAGCCCGCGGGCGACGGCCGCCTCGGACTCCTTCGTCCCGCCGTTCGCCAGCAGGAGCTTCTCCCGCTCGGACGCGGACCGCCCGGCGTAGGGCTTCGGCGGGTCGGCGGCCGGCGCTAACGGGGCCAAGGCCAGGAACATGAGGGTGGGCGCGCAACGCATCGGGGTAGCTCCGCTGAGCCTACGAGTCGGGTTTTTCTTTCACGTCGTTGACGATCGCCGCCAGGACCGCGTCGGGAGAGATGTTCTCGGCCTGGGCCTCGAAGTTCAAGAGTATGCGGTGCCGCATCGCCGGGAAGTAGACTTTGCGAATATCCTCGAAACTCACGTTGTACCGGCCCTCCAGGACGGCCCGCAGCTTCGCCGCGAGGATGAGCGTCTGCGCCCCGCGGGGGCTGGCCCCGGCCCGGAAGAAGCGGTTCGCGTCCGCGGTGGCGAACTCGTTGCCGGGGTGCGTGGCGAGCAACAGGCGGATGGCGTAGTCCTGCACCGGGGCCGCGACGAGGACTTCCCGGACGAGCGACTGCCAGACGCGAATCTCGTCCGCGTCCATCACCGCCCCGGCCTTCGGCCACTCGTTCTTCGTGGTGCGGTCGAGGATCAGGTTTAGCTCTTCGCGCGTCGTGAACGGCACGGTCAATTTAAAAAAGAACCGGTCGAGCTGCGCCTCCGGGAGCGGGTACGTGCCTTCCTGCTCGATCGGGTTCTGCGTCGCGAGGACGAGGAACGGCTCCTCCAGCTTGTGGACTGTGCCGCCGACGGTGACGCTGTGCTCTTGCATCGCCTCCAGGAGCGCCGATTGCGTCTTCGGGGTGGCGCGGTTGATCTCGTCGGCGAGGACGATCTGCGCGAACAGCGGGCCGGGCTGGAACTGGAACTGCCGCTTGCCGTCGGGCGTTTCGCTGATGATGTTCGTGCCGACGATGTCCGACGGCATCAGGTCCGGGGTGAACTGGATGCGGGCGAACTTCAGCGACAGCGCCGACGCCAGCGTGCGGACGAGCAGCGTCTTGCCGAGGCCGGGGACGCCTTCGAGCAGGACGTGGCCGCCGACGAACAGGCACGTCAGCACGCCGCGGACGACCTCCGGCTGGCCGACGATGACCTTGCCGATCTCGGCTTCGAGGGCGCGGAACCGGTCGCGGAACTGGGCGGCCCGTTCGGGCATCGGGGCGGTCGGGTTCATTGGTCCTCGTCCTTCTTGTCCTTCTTGTGGTCGGCCCGGTCGCGGGCCTTCTTCAATCGACTGAACATGTCCTGCGGCTCGTCCGCCTTCTTCTCCTCGGCCCGCGGCGGCGGGGCGGTCGGCAGTTGCCGGGCCGTCGGCTGGTCGCGAACGAGGTCGTCCGCCCCGGCCGGGGCGGGTTCGGTCGTCGGGGCGGCGGGATCGAACCGGCGGGCGGCGCGTTCGCGCTCGATGGCCTCCTGCACTTCCAGCTTCCGCCGCTGGAGGACGCCGAGCGTCGCGGACGATTCCGCCTCCGGCTTCTCGCGGAGCTTCGCCCAGAAGCCCGCGGCGACGGCCCGCACCTCCGGCATCTCGACGGCGATGCGGCGGACGCCCACGTCCAGAAGGACCAGCACCCCGGCGGCGAACACGAGCCAGTACCAGAACGGCTGGTACGCCCGCGACGTCTTCGTCGCGTCGCGGAACAGGTCGGACGACTTCGCGAGCTGTTCGAGTTCCGCGGGGTCGTCGGTGTAGTACCGGCCGCCGGTCAACTCGGCGAGTTGCTTGAGTAGGCCCGTGTTCGTGTCGAGGTCGGCGAACTCCTGCGAGTACGGCAGGGTCACGCCGGTGCGGGTGGTGTCGAACAGCGCACCCTTCGCCTTGCCGACGCCGGCCTGGTAACCCTGCACGGTGACGAAGTACGTCCCGGCTTCCTCGGCGGTGAACTCGGCCTCGTACTGCCCCGGCCCCTTCCGCTTGAACTCGACGACAGGAACCTTCTCGCCCGGCTTCGGCGGCCGCGGGAGCGAAATCTTGCCCTCCAGGTCCAACCCGTTCACCGGCCGGTCCTTCTCATCACGGGCCGTCACCGTCACCCGCACGCGGCCCTCGCGGTACTCGGACACGACCGTCATCCGCCCCGCTTCGGCGGGCCGCAGCGCCCACGTCACGGCCTGCTCCCAGAACTTCTTGTACATGTCCGACTCGACCCACTCCGCGTCCCAGCCCTTCACGGCCGACGCCGGTTGCGACCGGGCGTCGGAGGTGAACGCGACGGCCTTCCCCAGCCCGTACTGCCACGACGCCAGGATCGGGAATCGAATCTCCGACGAGATCGGCGGCCCCTCGATGCGGAATTGCGCGAGTGGCGACTCCTTGTACGTCGTCCGCACGAACCCCCGCAGCGGCGGCAGCTCCCGCGGCACGCCCTCGGTGATCGCGCCGACGATCAGGTGCTTCGGCAGGAACGGCTTGTCGTAGATGAACGACTGGCTGATGCGGCGGCTCTCCTTGATGTAGATCGACGGCAGTTGGCTCGGGTCCTTCGGCTCGTAGTAGCTGCCGGGGTTGCCGCGGCCGTCCTTCGTCGCCTCGGCGATGCTCTTCATCCGGTTGCCTTCCGCCGCCCCGTGCGTCGCCACGCCGACGGTCGTGCAGGTGATGTTGTTCGCCGCCATCTTCGCCGTCGCGTCCCGCCCGGCCTGGCCGTACTGCGGGTCGCCGTCCGAGATGACGATGCAGTGCCGGACCGACAGGTTGTAGTCCGGGTTCGACAGCGTGTCGGCCGCGGCCGTCAGGAACGGGTCGAAGTCCGGCATGTCCTGCGGGTCCATCCGGTCGATCTTCGCCAACAGCCGGCCCTTGTCCTGGCCGACTTCTTGGAAGGGAATCACCCAACTGACGCCCGCCGCGCCCGCGCCGAACCCGTACTGCACGACGCCGACCATGTCCGGGGCGCTCAGCCGCTCGATGGCAAGGCGGGCGATGACCTTCTGCCAGTGGTTGCCGTCGGCCATCTCCGAGGCGTGCATGACGAGGATCAGCCCCCCCTTCCCCGCGGCCATCGGCGACTTGATCTCGCAGAACACCGGCAGCGCCTCCTCGACGGGCGTGTTCTGATACCCGCCGGGGCCGAACGAGTCCGGCCCGCCGATCATGATGAGGCCGGTCCCCTGGTCGTGGACGGACGAGCGGATCGTCTCCATCTGGTCGCGGCTGAACACCTCGGCCGGGACGTTCGCCAACACGATGCAGTCGAAGTTCGTCAGGAACAGGGCGAAGTCGTCCGGCTCCGCGGGTAGCCGGGCCGGGGATGAGACGGACACCTTCACGTCCGCCCGCAGCAGCGTGCGGACGAGGTGCGCGTGTTCCGACTGGCCGTTCTTCGGCTCCTCGACGAACAGCACCCGCCGCTGGCCCTTCATGACGACGGCCGTGGTCGCGCGGTTGTTCGCCACGCGGTCGTTCGGCATGCCGACGACGACCTCGCCGAGCTGCCCGTCGGCCGACGGCTTGCCGGAGAGGATCGGGGTGAACGTGGCTCGGTACGAGAAGGATGTTTCGCCCGCCTTCGGCGGCACGTCGCGGAAGCGCAGCGCGTTCAGCCCCGGCTGAAGGATGACGGTCGCCGGCTTGCCCATCGGCGCGTCGATCACCTGCGGCTGGTCCGCCTCAATCGCGACCTGCTCGACCTTCTCGCCGCCGGCCTCGTTCAGCCCGACGCGGAGCAGTTCGAGGACGCCGCGGACCACCCGCGTCTTGCTCGTGTTGCGGATCAGCACCCGGAGCGGCAGCCGCGTTCCCGTCGTCGTGACGGGCGGCGCTTCGACCGACTGCACGAGAACCTCGTTCTCGTTCTTGTAGCCGGGGGCGACGGCGACCACGTCCACCTGCACCCCGTTCTGCCGCGCGACGGCGGCCTGGTCGAGGGCGTTGCCCATGTTCTCGTTCCCGTCGGACACGAGGACGACCCGCTTGCCGTTGCCCTCGGGGAAGGACGCGATGGCGAGCTTCAGGGCCGCGGCGATGTCCGTGTACTGCCCGTCGATGGGGCCGGCCATGCGGTCGTCCACGTCGAACCGTTCCCGCACCGACGCCGGGGGCAGGGCCAGCTTCGGCCGCTTGCCGAACAGGACGACGCCGGACTTGTCCCGCGTGTGTTCGACGCCCCGCAGCAGCACGGCGTCGCGGACGAAGTTCCGCACCCGCAACCACCGGCGGTCCACCTGGTCCGCGAGCGCCGCGGCCGGGTCGATGTCCTGCGGCAAGCTCTGCGACCGGTCCAGCACGAACAGGACCGCGACGTTCTCGCTCGGCCGGTTCACCCGCGGCTCGGCGAGCGCACACGCTAACAGCGCGACGATGCCGCAGCGCGTCGTGATGGCCACCCACCGCCGGTACGTGCCGAGGCCGGACAGGCTGTGCCGGGCGAGTTGCAACACGACGGGGATCAGCGCGAGGAGCAGAAGCCACCAGGGGCGGGTGAACTGCACGGACCGCGTCATGCGGAACAGTTCCGCGAGCGAATCGCCGAGGTCGGCCTCGACCCACCCGCCGAGGCTGAACAGCCCGACGGCGGCGAGCGTCAGCGCGAGCGGCGGCGACCAGACGCGGCCGAGGACGAGGACCGCGCCGGCGAGGATCAACCCGCCCGCGGCGACGGCGGCGAGCGCGGACGCGACGTGGAACCGGGTGAGGAAGTCGAGTTGCAAGCTAGTCAGCGCGAACCCACCCACGGCGAACGCGGCGAGTGCCGCGGCCAGCCACCGCGAGCGGAGCGCGAGCAGCGCCGCCGCGATGACGAGCATCGCGACGGCGAGCCAGTGAGTCGTCAGGAAGTCGCTCACTCACCCTCCAGGCGAACGGCACGGCGTAAGCGTGCCGGTTTCACTCGCCGCGGCTTCACCGGCACGCTTACGCCGTGCCGTTCGCCTAAAACCGCACCCGCTGCACCCGATGGTTCTCCGTGTCGATCACGTGCACCCGACCCTGGCCGTCGATGGCCAGCGCCCACGGGTCGGCCAACTGCCCCGGCCCGCGGCCCGGCTTCCCCCAACTCGCCACCGGCACGCCGTCGGCCGTCAGCTTCTGCACCCGGCAGTTTCCCCGCTCCACCACGTACAAGTAACCCGCCGGGTCGAACCCCAGGTCGTACGGGTACGAGAACTCCCCCGGCCCCGACCCCACGCCGCCGAACGCCTTCACGAACGCCCCGTCGCGGGTGAACGCCTGCACCCGGTGGTTGCACGCGTCGGCCGCGTACAGCAACCCGTCCGGCCCCAGCGCCAGCGCCCGCACCCGCTGGAACTGCCCCTCGCCGGTCCCGTTCGTCCCCCAGCACGTCACGAACTGGCCGGCCGCGTCCAGCTTCGTGATCCGGTCCGTCTGCCCGAACTCGGAGACGAAGTAGTTCCCGTCCGCGTCCTGCACGCAGTCGGAAATGTACCCGAACCGCCCCGGCTCCGTCCCCCCTACCCCGCCGAGCGTCCGCAGCTCCCGGCCGTCCGGCGCGTAGATTCGCACCGCGTGGTAGTGCGAGTCCGCGACGATCAGGTTGCCGTCCCGGTCCCGGCCCAGGCCGCTCGGCCGGCCGTTGCGGAAGTCCGGCGTGGTGAACGTCAACCCGGTGTGGTCGCCGTCCAGCGAGTACGCCTGCACGCGGGCGGTGAAATCGACGACGAACAGCGCGTCCCCGATGACGACCGCCGCCCGCGGCCGGACGACCTCCCCCGGCAGCACGCCGCGGCCGCCCCACACGCGGTCGGCCGAACCCCCGGCGTGGGAACGCGACAGGGCGACCGCGACCACCGCCACGGGGACCGCGACCGCCGCCAACAGGCCGAACCGGGTGGAGAGCCGCACGAATTCCCTCAGAAGTCCCCCTCAGCGTACCAGACGACGGCCCGGTCGCCCAATTCCACCGCCGCTGGACTTTCCCCGGATCGAATCTTAGACTGCGCCGGATAGTGAACGTGTGTTCACATCACGCCG
>NZ_JCABYM010000056.1:0-68248 GCF_059499385.1 Limnoglobus sp.
CGCACACCACCGGCACGCTTACGCCGTGCCGTTCGCCTTGCTGCGGCAACGTGTACGTCCGTGGGTGTCGCACCACGCCACACACCGGCACGCTTACGCCGTGCCGTTCGCCGGTCGTCGCGTCTACAATACATTTGCCCACCGCTCGCCGTCGTCAGGACGACCGCAATGCAGAACGACATCGACGCCCCGCCGCCGCTCTCCTTCCAGACGCCGGACGCCCGGCCGACCGCCGCGGAGAAGGTCCGCACGTTCCCGCAGACGCCCGGCGTCTACCTCATGAAGGACGAAAACGGGAACGTCATCTACGTCGGCAAGGCCAAGAATCTCCGCAGCCGGGCGGGGAGCTACTTCCTCAAGGAAGCGGCGGAGAACCTCCGCACCGCCGAACTCGTCAAACACATCCGCGACATCGACTTCATCCTGACGGAAACGGAAGTCGATGCCCTGCTGAAAGAGAACCGGCTCATCAAGGACATCCGCCCGAAGTTCAACAAGGACTTGAAGGACGGCAAGTCGTACCCGTACCTGCAAATCCGCGTGCGGGAGGAGTACCCCCGTGTCGAGATCACCCGCACCCCACGGCGACGGGGGGTGCGGCTGTACGGGCCGTTCACGAGCGTGAAGTCGCTGAAGGCGGCCGTCAACGTGCTCCAGCGGGTGTTGCAGTTCCGCACCTGCACGCTGCCGATCCAGTCGAGCGAGGACCGGTGGCGGTGGTTCCGGCCGTGCCTCTTGCACAGCATCCGGCAGTGCACCGCCCCGTGCGGGTTCCGCGTTAGCCGGGACGACTACCGCAAGCAGATCAAGAAGCTCATCCTCATCCTGGAAGGGAAGAAGGGGAAGCTCGTCCGCCGGATGGAGCGGGACATGAAGGCCGCGAGCGCGGCGTTGCAGTTCGAGAAGGCCGGCCGCATCCGGGACGAGATCGCGGCGCTGGAGAAGCTCGACCTCCGCGGCGACGCCCGGAACGACGATCAGCCCGAAGTCTTCCCGCTCGACCCGAAGAAGGGGCTACTCGGCCTGCGGAAGGTGCTCGGCCTGTCGAAGACGCCGCGGTCGATCGAGGGGTTCGACATCGCGCACCTGAGCGGGCAGGACACGGTGGCGTCGCTCGTGTCGTTCCTGGACGGCCTGCCGTTCAAGGACTACTACCGGCGGTTCAAGATCAAGACGGTGGAGGGCGTGGACGACTTCGCGTCGATGCGGGAGGTGATCTTCCGCCGGTTCAAGCGGCTGCACGACGAGGACAGCGTCTTCCCCGACATCGTCCTCATCGACGGCGGCAAGGGGCAGCTGAACGCGGCGCTGGATGCGTTCCGCGCCCTCGGCATCGAGCCGCCGACGCTGATTTCGCTGGCGAAGCAGGAGGAGGAAATCTTCCGCCCCGGCGAGTCGGCGTCGATCCGGCTGAGCCGGCACTCGGCGGCGCTGCGGCTGTTACAGTACGTGCGGGACGAGGCCCACCGGTTCGCGCAGCACTACCACCACACGCTGCGGAAGAAGAAGCTGACGGAATAGGGCGAAAGCCCAGGCACGGCCGTGCCTGGGCTTTCGCCCTTACACCTCCGTCACCACCGGGTGCGGGATGCGGCTCATCTCGACGGGATAATTCTCGAACGACATCGAGTACTGCTGCTGGAACAGCGGCTTGAGGTACGCCTCGATCGCCGGGTCGTAGCTCGGCCTCGTCACGAACCCGTGCCCCTCGACGGTCGTGCGGATGTCGCCCTCCTCCACCACGACCTCGCCGGCCTTGATGACGTACCGCGGGTGGGCGAACATCTTCGCGATGTCCTTGCTCCGGTTGTAGATCGCCACGTCCGCGTCCGCCCCGACGCCCAGGTGTCCCTTCTGCGGCAGGCCCAATGTCCTCGCCGGGCCGGCGCTCGTGATGATCGCGATCTCGCTCAGCGTGTACTCCCGCGTCAGGTCGGCGAGGCACGTCCGCGCCTTCGCCTTCTCCGGCAGCTTCGCGAACTCCTCCTTGCGGAACGTCGCGTCCATCAGCAGTTGCAGGATTTCGGGATATCGCCAGAAGCTCGCCCCGTTCGGGTGGTCGGTCGTCAGCGACACCCGCCACGGGTCGTCGATGAGCAACAGCAACTCCAGCCCGGCCGCCCACTGCACGGCGTTGACGATGTTCTTCTCCCGGTAGACGTAGGGCACGACGCCGCAGCCGGTTTCGTTCTCGACGTCGATGTTGCCCCACTTCTTGCCGGTGAGCTGGTACAGCAGGTACTGCCACGGCCCGTCGGCGGACAGCGTGACCGTGTTGCCGAACAGCACCGCCCCGGCGTCGGTCGTCAGGTTCTTGTGCGCGTTGAAGTAGTCCGCGATGACGGGGGCCTCCGAGCGGATCGACTCCCAGTCGTCGCCGCCGTAGGCGTGGTACTGGAGGTGGGCCATGTGCGCCCGGTGGCTCTCGAGCGTCTTCATCGTCTCCAGCGTGGTCGAGACGTTCCCCGGCGCGCCGAGGTTGTTGCAGTGCAGGTGAACGGGGTGCGGGATGTTTAACTCGTCCACGATGCGGGCCATGCTCGACACGATCTTGCCCGCGGTCAGCTTCTTGTACCCCTCGACCACATCGCTCAGCTGCTTCGCGTCCTTGCCCCACTTCCACGCGGCGACGCCGCCGGGGTTGACGCACTTCACGCCGTACCCCTTCGCCGCCCACAGGTACCACGCGACGACTTGCTTCGCCCGCTCGAACTCGTCGTTCTCCAACAGGTCCAGGACGACCTCGTTGTTCCCCATCAAGACGCAGCACGCCTTGTCCACGATCGGCGTGTCGTGCAGCTCCTCGTGCGTGTGCTTGGCGCTCAGCACCGGCACGGCCGCCTCGTTCACCGTCGTCCAGCCCATGCCGGCGTACAGGTAGCCGGTCGCGTAGGTGGTCGGCGTCGTCCCGCCGACGCCGGCCCGCCGCGTCGCCGACCGGAGGATCGGCACGGCCCGCCGGTGCTCCTCCGGGATCATGGAGCGGGCGAAGTTGAGCGCCGCCCCGGCGACGTGCGTGTGGACGTCCACCCCGCCGGGGAAGACGACCATCCCGGTGGCGTCGATGGTCCGCCCGCCCTCGCCGGCCGCGACGACCTTCCCGCCGTCGAGGACGATGTCCTTGACGACGCCGTCGATCCCGTTCGCCGGGTCGTAGACCGTCCCGCCCTTGATCCGCAGCATGGGCACTCCAAAAAAACCGATTTCACCGCGGAGGGCACGTGAGGGCACATGAGGAAAACCAAGAGAGATTTCAAAGACCGGGTTTTGAACTCTCTTTTGTTTTCTCTCGTGCCCTCATGTGCCCTCTGCGGTGAAAATTCTTCTAAGCCATCGCCATCAGCGCGTCGGTCGTCGGGTACCACGCCGGCTTCGCCCGGACGGCGGCGACGATCCGCCGCAGCACGTCCTCGTCCGTCGGGTACGGGGACACCAGCGGCGGGCGGAGCGGCATCGGCACCTCGTCCATCCGGTACGCCGTGCCGGGGGCGCTGATGCCGGTCGCGGCCGTCGTGATGTGGACCCTCGCCAAGCGGCTCGTGTGCGTCACCTTCGGGTCGAGGACGATCGTGTTCGTCCGCGCCAGGTGGTCGATCGCCGGCTGCGGCATCGTCGCGCCGGGGTCGGCCCCGATGATGATCGTCGCGTCGTTGTCGCCGCGGACCAGCACGTCCACCGTCGAGAACTCGCCGGGGTTGTTCCGCGGGTAGCCGCGGCTCAGGTTCACCGCGAACGGGTAGCCGGTCGTGTACCGGATGACCACGTCCGCCCCGGTCACGTTCCCGTGGCCCCGCATCGGCATCGTCACGAACTTCGTGAACGCGTTCAGCTCCGCCGCCAGCGTCATCGCGGCGGCGGAGTTCATGTGTTTACCTCGCGTCATCGACAGGCCCATGCCGAAGAACAGCACGCCGAACTTCGCCTTCTTCATCCGGTCCGCGAGGTCGCGGAGCTGTTCCATCGACAGCCCCGTCTCGGCGACGGACGACTCATCGACGCGGTGGCCCTTCACGATGGCGCGGAGGGCGGTCAGCACCTCGAAGTCCTTGCCCGGCCGGACCTGGAGGAAGATGTCGGCGGCCTTGGAACTCGGCGTCTCGCGGATGTCCACGAGGACCATGGTGCGGTCCTTGCGGCCGTTCGGGACGTGCTTGCCCTTCGGCATGAGCGCGTACTTCGTGAAGTGCCGCGGGTGGCACTCGGCCGGGTTGCCGCCCCAGTAGATGATGAGGTCGGCCCGGTTGCGGACTTCGCCCAAGGTACAAGATGCTTTCCCGCCCAACTGGGCGGCGATCTCGGTGGGGCCGTGTCACAACGACGTGTGGCTGTCGATGATGCCGCCGGTCATCTCGGCCAGCGACACGGCCTGCCGGGTGGCCTCGCACGTCGTGTTGCTGAGGCCGTACACCAGCGGCATGTGCGCGTCGTACAGGTAGTTCGCGGCGACCTCGATGGCTTCTTCGACGGTGGCTTCCTGGCCGTCGATGAGGGCGTCCGGGTAGTCCCGCTCGGCGGTGTGGTTGAGGAACCACGACTTGCCGAGGACGCACGCGGCCTTCGTCTCGACGATCCGCGTCTCGTTCGAGTGCAGCTCGATGTCGTCGCAGACGCACCCGCAGAAGGTGCAGGTCGCGTTCTTGGTGACGGTCAGTTCCATGAGGGCCTCATAGTAGTAGGCACACTCCGTGTGCCGTTTGCTGCGGGGTCGCAACAACGTCGTGCCGCTCGCCGCGGCATAGTAGTAGGCACACTCCGTGTGCCGTCTGCTACGGGGCGCAGCGGCTCGGACGAACTCTCCGGGCGCATGAACGAGACGGCACGCGGAGTGTGCCTACTACTTTGTGTCGCCGTCCGAACCGGACGGCTTCACAAACGTTCACCCCAGCTCGCGGCCGACGCAGCTGCCGCGGATGCGGCGGGGCATGTACCGCCCCTCCGCGATCTCTTCCCACGGCTTCACGTCGGCCGGCGGTTGCGCCGGCGTCGGGTCGAGGTCCGGGCCGTCCGGGTTCGGTTTCGCGTTCATATGGTCCTCCGCTTCGCGGTTAAATCAGTTCCAGGTCGATCTCCCACCCCTTCGACTGCGGCATCCCCGTGCCGTCGGTGTCGCCGCCCATGAGCTTGCACGTCGGCGGGCCGTAGGGCACGAACGCCATCCCGCGGGGCACGTTCCCATCTTTGCAGACGAACTCCGCTTCGCCGTGGTCGGTTCGGACGAGGACCTTGCTGCCGCTGGGGATGTTCCGCTCCTTCAGGTCGTCGGCGTGGACGGTCAGTGTCGTCGTCATGGTGCGGTAGTCGTCGTGGTCCTTGCCGATGTTGACTTGCTGCCCCTGCTTGCTGGTGCGGATCGGGAACAGGAGCAATCGCGGCAACGGCATGTCGGCGCACCGGGGACGAGTTTTCAAGGTGGGACAGTGGCAGGTTTATAAAATGTCGGCACACCCGACCACGGACTTCATTCCAGAATGGCCCGCCGATGACCGAGCTATATAGCCGCCGGTTTACCGGCGGGGTTTTCCGAACGCCGAAACCCCGCCGGTAAACCGGCGGCTATATTGGAACCCGCCGCGTGCGAATCAACAACGTCCCCATCGAAGACACGTTCGCCGAAGCTTTCCCCATCACCGGAACCCGGCTCGTCGTCACGGCCGAGGAGACGGCCTGGGCGCACACCGCCGGGCAGGTCGCCACCGGCTACGCCGCGTCCGTCATCGGCTGCGACGTGGAGGCCGGCGTCGAGCGCGAACTGTCGCCGGATGAAACGCCCGACGGCCGGCCGGGGGTCGCGCTGCTGTTCTTCGCGTTCAGCCGCGACGCACTTCAGAAGGCGCTCATCAACCGCGTGGCCCAATGCATCCTGACGTGCCCGACGACGGCGTGCTACAGCGGCCTCGTCGGCGACGCGGGGAAGAACATCAAGATCGGCGGGGCGCTGCGGTTCTTCGGCGACGGCTGGCAGGTCAGCAAGCGGCTCGACGGGCTGCGGTACTGGCGCATCCCGACGATGGACGGCGAGTTCCTCTGCCAGGACGTGTTCGGCACGGTGAAGGGCGTCGCCGGCGGGAACTTCCTCATCCTCGGCACGACTCAGAAGGCCGCCCTCGTCGCGGCGGCGGCGGCGGTGGCGGCGATCAAGCAGGTGCGGAACGTCATCATGCCGTTCCCCGGCGGGATCGTGCGGGCCGGGAGCAAGGTCGGCAGCAAGTACAAGGCGCTGAAGGCGAGCACGAACGACGCCTACTGCCCGACCTTGCGGGGAAGCGTGCCGACGAAGCTGCCGGACGGCGCGAACGCCGTGTACGAGATCGTCATCGACGGGTTGGACCTTGCGAGCGTCGAGACGGCGATGAAGGTCGGCGTCGAGGCGGCGTGTCGGCCGGGCGTCGTCGGCATCACCGCCGGGAACTACGGCGGCACGCTCGGGCCGTTCCACATCTACCTGCACGGCAAGAAACCCGCGTGACCGGCCGGGTCCGGGGTGGTATGCTCGCCGAATCCCCCCCATCCCGGAGCCGCCATGAAGCACCTCCCCCTCCTCGTCGTCCTCGCGGCCGCCGCCCCGGCGGCGGCGCAAGACGTGAAGCGCGACATCCCCTACGCCGAGAAGCCGCACGAGCGGCAGGTCCTCGACGTGTACGCCCCGGCCGGCGCGAAGAACCTCCCCGTCGTGTTCTGGATTCACGGCGGCGGGTGGCAGGTCGGCGACAAGAAGGAAGTGCAGCTCAAGCCGCAGGCGTTCACCGAGAAGGGGTTCGTGTTCGTCGCGACGAACTACCGGCTGCTGCCGCACGTCGAGATGGGCGAGCTGATCCGCGACGTGGCGAAGGCCGTCGGCTGGACGCACAAGCACGTCGCCGGGCACGGCGGCGACCCGGCCAAGCTCTTCATCATGGGCCACTCGGCGGGGGCGCAACTGGCGGCGATCCTGTGTACGGACGACCGCTACCTGAAGGCCGAGGGCGTGCCGCTGACGGCGGTGAAGGGGTGCGTGCCGGTGGACGGCGACACCTACGACATCCCGGCGATCATCGCGACGGCCGAGGCCCGGTGGGCGGCGCACGGGCTGCCGCGGGCGAAGTTCGGCCACCGGGAGAAGTTCGGCAACGACCCGGCCAAGCACAAGGACTTCTCGGCCGTCACGCACGTCGCGAAGGGCAAGAACATCCCGCCGTTCCTGATCCTGTACGTGGCGGACCACCCGGACGTGAGCGCGCAGGCGCAACGGCTGAACCGGGCGCTGAAGGAGGCGGACGTGCCGGTGGCGCTGTACGGCGGGCGGGACACGACGCACGGCCGGATCAACGCCGACCTCGGCAAGCCGGACGACCCCGGGACGAAGGCGGTGTTCGAGTTCGTGGGGAAGCACAAGTAGGGTAGGCATCGCCCAGCCGTGGCGGTGGCGGTGGACGAGTGGTGAAAAACGCCGGGGAAACGCCCACACCGCCACCGCCGCCACCGCCACGGGTGGCCCCGTGGCGGAATCGCCACCTGGGTTGACGCGACGGTTATAATGTCCTTTTGTACACACTCCCGGCCGGCGTCGCATTTTCTGCCCGGTCCCGAATTCCAACACTCTGGCAAAATTTCATCAAACGGTGGTGGCAGCACGTTGTTCGGCTTGTTACGGTGTTGATGGTTGTGAGACGCACTTCAAGGGGAATGGCATGTTCGCCCGCCGCAAAGACCTTCGCAAGAGGCCGATTGCCACCCGTTGAAGCTGACGCAACTGGAGCCGCGGGACGTGCCGGCCCTGTGGTCGCTGCAACTGCTCTCGCCCTCGGCCGGCGACCCCGGCGACACGGCCGCGACGCACTCCGGCGGGTTGACGCTCAGCACGACGACCATCGAGGCCCCGAACCCCGTAGACGCGGTCATGATGGCGCTCAGCGGGACGGTTCACGCCACCGTTCCCGGCGCGGCGTACAGCTACCCGTTCCCGAGCTCGGCGTACAGCCCGTATCAGGACGGGAACACGGTCGTGGTGCGGTTCGAGGACTTCGCGGCGGCCGCGCCGGGGCAGTGCGACTGGGACTACAACGACCGGTCGTGGACCGTCGCCGTCGAGTTGGTCAACCCCGGCCCGCCGGTCCCGCCGTCGCCCCCTACCACGCCGCCGACGGTCCCTCCGACCAGCCCGCCCACGTCGCCCCCGACGAGTCCACCGCCGTCGCCCCCGACCTCCCCGCCGACCAGCCCGCCGCCGACGAGTCCTCCGGTCGGGACGATCAGCGTGACGACGACGAACGGGGTCGAGGGGTCCCAGGCCGGGACGTTCACGATCATCCGGACCGGCGACCTGAGCCAGCCGGTGACGGTCACGTTCACCCTCGGCGGCACGGCCGTGCCGGGCGAGGACTACACGCAGGTCGCGTGGGCGGTGACGTTCGAGGCGGGCCAGGCGGAAGCCGACGTCATCATCCAGAACTGGGACGACGGGGTGGCGGACGGGGACGAGACGGTGCTGCTGACGCTCGACCCGGTGGAGGGGTACGAGATCCCGGCCGTGCCGACGGAGTCGATCCTGATCGCCGAGCCGATCCCCGGCGTGCCGCCGACCATCCCGGTCCCACCCCCGCCGCCGCCGCCCCCACCTCCTCCGCCCCCGCCCCCGCCCCCGCCGGGTTCGGTCGGGGACTACGTGTGGTTGGACGCCAACCAGAACAACACGCAAGACGAGGGCGAATCGGGCGTTCCCGGCGTGACCGTCAACCTGTACGCCTCGCCGGCCGGCTACCTCGGCGAGTTGCTGCAAACCGTGGTCACCGACGCCGCGGGACACTACGAGTTCTCGGGCGTCGAGGTCGGCGCGTTCCACCGCATCGAGTTCGTGAACCCGGACCCGTCCGTGTTCGAGTTCGTGTACCAATACGCGGGTACGACGAAGCTGAACGACAGCGACGCGATCTACGTCGAACCCGAGAGCGGGCTGTACGGGTTCACACACGACTTCGTGCTCCAAGCCGGTGAGACGGACATGACGATCGACGCGGGGTTGAAGACGAATGCGACCCTCGGCGACGCTTACGTTTCGGGCCGCGTATGGGAAGACCAGAATCAGGACGGCATTCAAGACTACGGCGAACCGGGTATCCCGGACGATACCGTGAAGCTCGTCCGGCCCAACGGTGAGGTCGTGCGGACGACAAGTACGAACGAGAACGGCGACTACTCCTTCGCATTCGTCCCATCGGGCGAGTACGCAGTGCAATTCGCCGTGCCGGATGGGAAACCCTTTACCGATTTCAGCCCGCCTGATGTCGGATCGGACGACGCGATCGACAGTGATGTCATCATGGCCGACGGCCGGACAGCCGTGTTCGCGCTCAACCCACAGGGCAATAAGAAACAAGACGGAGGTAAGTTCGACGAAACCAAGCCGATAGTCATCTTGGTCAATGTGTCCGGCCAACAAGTCGGGAAGGAAGGGCTGCGAGTTGCCAAATGGAGTGGCGCGTTTTCGGGCGTTAAGAAGGTGGACGCGAACGGAAATCCTGTGCTAAAGAACGGCCAAGAGCAATGGGATCCCGTGATGCGGGGACTCGACCCCGGCACGAACCACGACTTCATCGACCGCGACCCGGACCGGTTCAACGTCTACGTGTACGACTCCACGTCCTGGAACGCGGGGGTCGCGATGATCGAGGTGGACCTCTCGACCGAGAACGTCCAGGAGTTCAAGGAATACAACGATGCCCCGACCACCATCCGTCTCGTCCGCTACACGAATGCATACAACCAGAAAACGGGTTGGTACTGGTCGGACTCGCAACTGCTGACGGCCGCATACGGCGGAAAGACCCCCAACGGCACGTTCCTGGGTTTTTTTGACGACACCTACACGGCAGAACAGGTAGGAAAAGACGAGGCCGGGCCGAGTGCGACCCAAACGTACCAGAAGAACGGGTACACGTTCGCCCTGCAGGATAGAACGCACGGGATTGCCCTGGGCGGCGACGTGGTCGTGACCTACAAGAAAGGCGCGCAGACCGCAACGACTCGCGGTAAGGCAGCGGTGAAGAAAGTGGTTGACGTAAACGTGGTTCTCGCCACCCCGAGACCTGCCGGGTACATCGACCTCGACTATGACAATTGGGTGCGGTCGGCCCACCAACTCTACGCCCAGGTCGGCATCCGGCTGAATTTCCCAGCCAAGCCGAGAGAACTGCCGGCCCCCAACAACGTGACGCTGGGCAACGGGATCGACTTCCCAGACCGAGAATACCAGAACCCAACAGACACAACCTACTGGATGACGCAGGAGCAGAAAAACTTGCTTGACGGGACGAACTACCGCCAGGCCAAAAAGATCACCGTTGTGATCGGTTCGTATTTCGTCAACAGTATGGGCACGGTTGGTGACACATTGGCCCAATCTTTCACCCTGGCCGGCGTGCCACAGGCCCAATACGCGGACAGCATAATTGTTGCCGGAAATAAGGCCGGTGCTGATATGTACGTCCTAGCCCACGAGATCGGCCACGTACTGCTCAACGACCGCTACCATCCTGGGGGCGAAAGCAATCCAGGCTGGGCGGACAAACTTAACCTGATGGTTTCTGGAAACTTTGCGAAACGGCTGTCTGACTTCGGTGGTGATCGTAACTTGGGAGTTCTCGAATCCCGGCGGTTTACGAAAGAACAAGAAGAACAGATGTGGGCGCTGCGGGACAAGGTTGTGATTTTCGACCCGCAGTAGGATTTGGGGGATTTTCACGCCACGCTCGGCTGCACATAGCCTGTGGCACGGGTCTCACATGAAGATGCCATCCAAGTGTTTTTGCACCCTGTTGATTGTTGCCACATTAATCGGTGGGCTTGTGGCACTGCTTGTGCGATCCGGTGAGCAGGTACATCCAATCCAGCAAGCGGACGTGAAACAGTTCCAGCGCGTGGGCGGCAGTTTGGATGTCCCAGGACCACCGGTTGACCGGCGGCGGTTGGGGGGCTGGACGCCGAGCAGCGAACTGCCCCAGTCGGAGATTGAAGACTCGATCCGCGGTTTGCTGAATCGGACCGAGTTCTGGGAGCCGTGGGACGAAGTGTTCGCTGACTACGGCGAGCGGGCTCTGCCGCTGCTGGAGCGGATCGCCGCCGACCCGACCACTGGCTCAATCCGGTTTGGCAACCTGATGGGCTCCAGACTGGTGGTCAAGCGCCACCCGCACCGGTTCATGCCGTACGCGATCAAGCGGGCCGCCGACGGTGACGTCCGCATCCAGCATACGGTCTTCTTCTTCCTCGCCCGGCAGGACGTGGACCCGTCGGTCCTCCCGCTCTTGGTCAGTGGGTTGTACAGCGAGGACTACATCGTGGTCTACAAGGTCGCCGAGGCAATCGCGGACAAATTCGGCACGCGAAACGAACTGGTCGTGTTCGACCTATGGTTGCAACAGCATCGGGACAAGCCGGACCCGGCCAAGACGTTCGAGGCGGTCATGGCCGCCCGCAACCGACTCGCAGATCGTCTGGACCGCAAGTAATGCGTCGGCATTCAAAAATGAGTCATGAATTGCGGCATTAATGACCCGACGCGCTTTCATCGCAACCCACACAGCCCCGCGATTCGTAAAAACTTCACTACCACTGGGTTCGCACTCTGGTGCCGCGCCCGGCATCGCCTCGGCCCGTTCCGGGGCCGGTGGCTCGGGGGCCTCGTACCCCTCCACGCAGATCGGCGACGGCGTCCGCGGCCCGGGCACCCACGCCCGCTTGCCGGGGCGAAACGACCGCGACCTTCGATGCCCGGCCTTGCGATGCCCGGCCCCACGGGGTCCGCCGTCAGTGCCCGCGGCGGATGTCGGACGGCGGGTAGCGGACCTCGACGCGGTACACCTTCTTCACCCGGCACTTGATCTCCCACGTGTCCGGGTCGATCCGCTCCGGGACCTCCAACTTGTGCAGGTCCACCGTCGCGTGGAACCCCCGCTCGGAGAACACGTCGATCATCATCCGCAGCGCCAGCGGGTCGTCCAACAGCGGCTCCTCCAGGTTGATCTGCGCGTGCCCGGACATGGCGTGCGCCCGCACGATCGGGATCATCTTCGCGTCGATCAGGCCGACCACCGTGCGGAACAGGTCCGCGTTCCCCGTGTGGTACTGCTCCAGCCGCTTCACCAGGTCCTGCCGGGCGTGCAGGGCCAGTTGCGTCGCCACCGGGATCGTCTGGATCAGGTCGAACACGCCGGGGCTGAGCTCCAGCGAACTCTGATACGTGAACTCGCGGACGATGTTCGCCTGCACCGCCGGCAGGTCGCCGGCCGCGTCGATGAAGTGGAAGTGGAAGATCTTCCGCAGAGATTGCAGGGCGTCGAACGTCGTGTCCTTGAACGCCTTGTACCGCTTCCGGCACAGCACCGGGTCGAGGTCCGTCACCCGCTCCTCCAGCAACTCGCCGATGCCGGACTCGCGGACCTGGCGGTTGTGCTCGCGGATCTCGCGGCCCCGCTTCAGTTGCCGCTCGACGCTCACGTCCTCCGTCACGAACAAGAGCGCGATGCGGAACATCGGCTTGCCGTCGCCGTCGGCCGTGCCCGCGGCGGGGTCGAGGAGCTTGTGGTAGAACAGCTTCAGGAATTCGACCTGCACCTTCGTCCGCGGGAACCCGTCCACGATCACGCCGTCGCGGTACTGCGGGTCGAGCAGTTCTTCGAGCAGTAACCCGATCACCTCGCGGTCGCCGACCATCTGCCCGGCGTTCTTCAGCGCCGTCGCCTGGGGCGTGGTGAGCAGGTTGCTGATGACGACCGGCGGGGCGGTGATGTCGCGGGCGGTGGCGATGAACGGCGTGTTCGTCCCCTTCCCGGCCCCCGGCGCGCCGCCGAGCCAGATGAACTCCTGCGGGAACGCGAGTTGCCCGCCGTGCCGGGCCTTGAGGTCGGCCCAGACCGCCGGGAAGATGAGCTGCGCGTCCTTGATTTCCAGGTCGGCGTGCGACGTCGGCGGGCGGCCCGGCGGCGGGGGTTGGAGTTCGCTCACGGCCACTCCTGGCGGAAGGGTGAAAACGGCGAACGCGATCCGCCGCGGGGTGCGGGTTCGATTTTAGGGTATTTCCTCCACCGAGGCACCGGCGGCGTCCGACCGGTGGCCGGAAACGCGGCCGGCCGCCGGGGTCTTTCGATCCCCGGCGGCCGGCGCGGTGCGAGACGCGTCTCGACTTAGGCTGCCGTCGCCCGGTTGCGGAGCGTCCGGCGGATTTGCGAGAGGCCGACGCACGCCATGCCGATGCCGAGCATCAGCACGGACGGCGGGGCCGGGACGGGGTTGGTCGAAGACCCCCGGAGGACCGCCCACTCCTCGATCCCGTCGTTCGTCCCGGACCCGCCCGGCGGCGTCCCGAAGTGTGAGTACAGGATCACGTTGTTGGTCGGCCCGGTGAACGAACTGTCCCGCACGTACAGGAACATGTCGCCCGACCCGCTCCCGGCGTTGAGGGAGTAGTCGAGCTTGATCTCGTGGGACGACGAATTGATCGTGGCGTTGTTGAGCCGGAAGACTTCGGTGGCCCCGGCGAACGAGATCACCGCATTCGCCGAGACCGTCGCCGCGCTCAACCCCGTGTGAAGCATGTCGGTATTGGCCTGGAAGATCTGAATCTGGTTGAGCGAGAGGGTCGGGTTGGCCGTGGTCTGGTTGATGTCTAGGAGGAACTGCCGATAGGCGACGCCCGAGATCGTCACCACCGGAATGTCCGCCAACGAGATGGCGTGCGTAAAGCTGCCGAACTTTGTGTCGAGGGGCGAGTTGCCTTGATTCGTCGGAATACTCGTGTTGTACCCCTGCTCCGTATCGTTGTTTCCTTGAGCTTGAACCCGTACGAAGGCGTCGATGACCCCCGTGCCGGTCGATTGGTCGGGAACTTGTTGGACGATGAACTGGCCGCCGATGGCCCCGGAGTGGTTGTCGAGGATGTTGTTCGCGCCGGCCGTCGTCAGGTCGATGAAGGCGGCGCGGGCGTCGGCCGTGAACCCCAAGAACATCGCGATCGCGATTGCAAACATGATGCGGCGCATCATGGTAGACCTCCTGATTCGGACCCGTCCCGGATCGAGTCACTGACTCGGGAGACGAGTTCCTTGTTGTGGGTAATGCGTGACAGGAACGGCATAGGTCCGCTAGCACGGGGCCGGCGTGACCGAAATCATTCACGCCACCCGCGGGGGTCTGAAGAGGTAGGAGGTTGCCGGGACGGCATCGCAGTCGTCGGTCGCCGGGAGCGGACCGCCCGCCGAGGGCGGGAGGGGGAGGACAAAGGCCGTCCACGTGCCGACCACTTGCACCGCGTTCGGCCCGCCGCCGGTCGAGGCGGGAGCGCCCGCGGAGCCGTTCGACATGTGTTGGACCGGCAGACGGTCGGTCGGTCGGTCGTCGTCGCGGATCGGTTCCGCGGCATCCGTCGGGCGGCCGACAGTATCGTCGAGGGAGACCGAGCCGGTTCGTTCCGCCCGCGGTTGGTAACCCGCGTCGGCGCGAGCGGCGAACGCACCGATCATCGAAACGATCAGCACCGTTCGGGCAACGGTAAATGAGGGCGAGCCGAGCACGATTGAGTACCGGTTGGGGAAGGCCCGGCTGTCCGGTTTCCGTACACGCCGCGAAGTTCACGAACGAGGTGAAGCCGTCGCGTGTAAGGAAAAACCGAAAAGCCGAACCTGATCCGACTCAATTTTTCTCTAACACTCGTTAGTAAAGCCAGATTATGAACGAACGACAAGGGAAATCTACTGCGACGCATGGACATTAATAAATTTGTAATGAATTTGAAACGACCTGCTTCCTCCGGTTGACGGCATAGGTGGCGGACTCCGGCGGGGGTGTAGTCGCTGGACGCGAGACGGGTCATCGAACACAATGAGGCTGTCGTGCTACACGACCCCTCTCGTTGTTCGCCCGGGCCGACATGAGTAACGTTCACCCCCTCCCGAAGTACCAGCGGGTCGCGGACGCCATCGAGGGCGAGATCCGCGGCGGCAAGTGGGACGGCGGCAAGATGCCGAGCGTCCGCGAGGTGGCGTCCGCCCACCGGGTGTCGATCGTCACGGCGTCGCGGGCCATCCAGGTCATCCGCGACAAGGGGCTGATCCGGACCGTCGAGCGGGCCGGCACGTTCCGGATGCCGGCCCCGACCGCGGACACGTTCGCCCTCATGATCCGCGTCACCCACGGCGTCCTCGCCGGGGAAGTGTTCAGCGCCGTCCGGCACGGGTTCGAGCGGTTCGCCCGCCGCAGCCCGATGCACCTCGTCAGCGACGCGTTCCAGCTGGCCGCCGGGATGACGCCGGCCGACGCGACGGCCGCGGCCGGGGCGGCCGTCGCCAGCGGCATCGACGGCGTCTTCCTGTTGCCGTCCCGCGCCAGCGCGGCCGAGGCCGCCCTGGAGGCGACGTTCCTGGACGGCTGCCGCGCCGCCGGGCTGCCGGTCGTGCTGATCGAGCGGAACCTCCGCGGCCGGGACGAGCTGGAGCACGACCTCGTCGCGCTGGACGACGTGGGCGTCACGGCCGCGTGTACGCGGCACCTGATCGCGCTGGGCCGCAAGCGGATCGGCATCGCCGTCGCGTCGCCGACGAGCAGCCACCGGCACCGCGTCGCCGGCTACCTGCTCGGGCTTCAGGCGGCCCGGAAGCGGGCGGGCGACCTGCCGCCGGTCGTGCTCCACACGCCGGAGGAGCACCCGACGCCGCGGGTCGGCGAGTTCCTGGCGGACGAGGTCGTCGCCAAGCAGCTCGACGCGATCGTCTGCTACCACGACTACATCGCCCTGAGCGTCATGGTGGAACTCCTCCGCCGCGGCCGGCGGGTCCCGGCCGACGTGGCGATCATCGGGTTCGAGAACCTCCAGGCGGCGTCCGTGGCCGCCCTCGGGCTGACGACGTGCGAGTACCCCGGCGAGGCGATGGCCGAGCACGCCGTCCGGCTGTTGCACGAGCGGCGGGCGGCCCCGGACCGGCCGCCGGTCACGGTCGTCGTGCCGACGCGGCTCATCGTCCGCGGCAGCACCGACCCGACCGCCGGCCGATGACGGCGCGCGACACACTGTAACAGACGCGGGTGGCGAACATGGACCGACGGGTGGACGTGGCGGTCGTCGGCGGCGGGATCGTCGGCCTGGCGTTCGCCTGGGAGGCGGCCCGGCGGGGGAAGGCTGTCGCCGTGTTCGAGCGGTCGCCGCGGGCGGCCGGGGCGTCGGTCCGGAACTTCGGCATGGTCTGGCCGGTCGGCCAGCCGCCCGGCGAGCTGCACGACACGGCGCTGCGGAGCCGGCGGCGGTGGCTGGACCTGCGGGACGCGGCCGACATCTGGGTGGGCGAGTGCGGCTCCCTGCACGCCGTCCACGCGGCCGACGAGTGGCGGGTACTGCAAGAGTTCGCGGCGGTCTCGGCCGCCCCGTGCGAACTCCTGTCCGCCGCCTCGACGGTCGAACGGTTCCCGGCGGTGAACCCGGCCGGGCTACACGGCGCGCTGTACAGCCCGACCGAACTGGCCGTCGATCCGCGGCAGGCGATCGACCGGCTCGCCCTCTGGCTCGCGGAACGGCACGGCGTCGATGTCCTGTTCCGCACCGCCGTCGTCGGCATCGACATGCCGCGGGTGCGGACCGCGGCCGGCGACACGTGGACGGCCGACCGCGTCCTCGTCTGCTCCGGGGCGGACTTCGAGACGCTCTTTCCGAAGGAGTTCGCCGCGACCCCGCTGCGGCGGTGCAAGTTGCAGATGATGCGGACCGCGCCGCAGCCGAACGGGTGGCGGCTCGGCCCGCACCTGGCCGGCGGGCTGACGCTCGGCCACTACCCGGCGTTCGAGGCGTGCCCGTCGCTGCCGGCGGTGAAGGCGCGGTTCGCCGCCGAGTACCCGGAGTACGGCCGGTTCGGCATCCACGTCATGGCGGCGCAGAACCACCTCGGCGAGGTCGTGATCGGCGACTCGCACGAGTACGACGACGAGATCGCGCCGTTCGCCAGCGACCGGATCGACGAGTTGATCCTGGCGTACCTCCGCAAGATGCTCGTGCTGCCGGACGCCCGGATCGCGGCCCGGTGGAGCGGCGTCTACGCGAAGCACCCGACGCGGCCCCTCTTCACGCTCGAACCGCAGCCCGGCTGCCACGTCGTCGCGAGTCCCGGCGGCGCGGGCATGACGCTCTCGTTCGGCTTCGCCGAGGCGTGGTGGGACCGGAATTAATTCGCCCCGAACGACGACCCCCCGCCGATCTCACCGACCCGGTTTTCACCCCGAAGGGGTGGGAGATGTCAGCCCAGGGCAAGGGCCGCAGGCCCGCCGCCCTGGGTGGGGACCCCAACCACCCCGCAGGCTGAAAGCCTGCGACAAGGCGGTCCCAGACACGCACGTGTCCCCGCACCCCCGCGCCCAGGGCGTCGCCCTGGGCTGAGCGCTCCCAGGCTTTCAGCCTGAAAACCGCGCGACGAGATGCCCGTGTCCCTGTCCGCGGCGGCCGTATCATTTGGGTATCCGCCGTCGTTCTTCGGACCCGCCGCCGTGTCGAAACCCCGCCTCATCCTGATCCTGCTACTGACCGTGACCGCCAGCGCCGCCGGCGGGTTCCTCGCGAACGCGCTCCGCGCCCGGAAGCAACCGGACCCCGTTCCGGCCGTGGACACGAAGCTCGCGCCCGTGCCGCCGTTCAAGCTCACGGAACGCGGCGGCCGGACCGTCACGAACGATGACTTGAAGGGGAAGGTCTGGGTCGCGTCGTTCGTGTTCACCCGCTGCACCGGGCCGTGCCCGGCGGTCGCGGCCACGCTCGCGCGGTTGCAGGGCGAACTCGCGGACGTGCCGGAGCTGCGGCTCGTCACGTTCACCATCGACCCGGACCGCGACACGCCGGACGAGCTGAAGAAGTACGCCGACCACTTCCGCGCCGACAAGGACCGGTGGCTGTTCCTCACCGGGCCGGAAAAGGAGATTCACGCCCTCGCGAACGACGGGTTCCTGCTGCTCGCGAAGCGGCACGCCGACGGCAAGCCGGGCGAGGAGTTCGACCATTCCTCCCGCATCGTGCTGGTGGACAAGGCCGGCGTCATCCGCAACTACTTCAACGGCGTCGCCGACCGCACCGGCGGCCCGGACGGGTACGAGGACGGGCTGAAGCAGTTGAGCGCCCGGGTGAGAAAGTTGGCGAAAGAGTAACCGCCGGCTTCCCGGCGGCGCATCGTGTTCTACGCTTCGGCGTCTCGCCCCCGCCGGAGTCGGTCATGTCGCTCAGCGAACTGGTCTGCGACCTCAGCCTGGACCGCCTGCGGCGGTTCACCCCCGCGAAGTACACGAGCCTCGACCCGCACGACCTGCACGTCCTCGCCGATTCCGGCAAGGACGCGGAGGCGATGTTCGAGGTCGCGCACCGGTGCGAGACCGGCACGGACACGGCCCGCAACCTGCCGCTGGCGGCCACGTGGTACGAGCGGGCGGCCGGCCACGGCCAGGCGTGCGCCGCGTTCAACCTCGGCCTGATGCTGTGCGAGGGGCCGGCCGCGTTGCGGGACGAGGTGCGGGCGGCGAAGTGGGTCCACTACGCGGCCGAGCGGGGCTTCCCGGAGGCGGCGTTCGCCCTCGGCACGTTCTTCCACACCGGCCGCGGGGTGACGAAGAACCACCACGAGGCGATCCACTGGTACCGCGTGGCGACGAAGCAGGGCTACCGCCCCGCGAAGCTGAACCTGGGGTCGCTGTTGGTCGCCGGCGAGAACGTGAAGCCGAACCACCTGGACGCGGCGCAGCTATTCCGCGAACTGGCGAAGTCCGACCACCCCGGCGGCATGGCGAACTTCGGCCTGATGCACGACCGCGGCTGGGGCGTGCCGGAGAATCCGGGGCTGGCGGTGAAGTGGTACCTGGAGGCGGCGGAGCACGCCGTCCCGCAGGCGATGTACCACCTGGGGAAGCTCCACCTCGACGGCCGCGGCGTGGCGCAGGACGCGGCGACGGCGATCGACTGGCTGAACCGTGCCGCGGAGGCCGGGTCCGAGGACGCCGCGTCGGCGCTCGGCGAGATGCTGGTGGTGGAGTGAGGGGCGCTACGCCCGGTCCAGCTCGGCGCGGAATTCGTCGATGCCCGCACAGACGGAAGCCGTGTGAAGGAGTGCCTTTAGCCGGGTCAAGTCGGTCAACTCGTTCACCCGATTCACTACGCTCGCCGGGAGAGGGCCGAAGCGGGCATCAAGCACGGACAACAAGTATTCCCGCGACACGCGCAGACTTATTTCCGCTTCGGCCTTCGCAGTGGCCTTCGCCGTAGCTTCTTCGATTTCCCATTCAATCAGTGGAAACTGGACCATTCCCTTTCCTCCACGAAAGCGGTTCAGGAGCATTCGGTCGAACACCAGACTCGCCAGGATCAGCGTCACACTTTGAAGGCTGTCACGCGCCGTTGCATCGTCCACGACCGCGATCCGGTCCCAGCAGACGTTCAGCAATTCTTCGGGCTCCCGCGCCGTCCGCGTCAACGGCAACCACGGGACCAACCCCACGTCGTTGAATTGTAACAGGTCGTCGTCGGAAAGGTCCCACAACCGCACGACCGGCCACGTCCCCGTCAGCCGCGTCGAGCCGCGCGGGCTGGCCCGCTCGACGCCGCCCGCCAGTTGAACGTTGCCCTTCGGCCGCAGCACGAGGGACACGACCTCCGGGATCACCCGCCGCTCCAGCGCGGTCAGTATTAGGTCGTCGAACACCTGCCGGTCCGCACCCCGGTCCGGGTACGTCTCGATCTCGATTAACACCAGCGTCGGCTTGTCGTTGCCCGCGAACTGGACTTCCAACAGCCCGTCCGGCAGCCGCCGCGGGGCGATGGTTTCCGACGCCACCGTCCGCCAGGACGTGAACCCGGTCAGCCCGGCGAGCTTCAGAATCGAGTCGCCGTGGTTCGCGATGAGCCACTTCGCACTCCGGTCCTTGTCCTGGCGCATGGGCGGCTCGCGGGGGCGGTTTCCATCCGAAGTGTACCATCGAACACCCGCCGGGTGAAACGATAGCTTTTCCCGGCCGGTTCGGGTATGCTCACACCATCCCGCCGGGCCTCCCCATGCTGAACCTCGGCCAGCAGACGCAACGCACCTGCCGCACGCTCGACCGCCGGGCGTTCGTCCAGGTCGGCGCGTCGTCCGTCCTCGGCCTGTCGCTCGCCGACCTGCTCCGCGGCCGCGAGTCCGGCCTCACGCCCGGCTCGGCGAAGGCCGTCATCCTCGTCTGGCTGTGGGGCGGGCCGAGCCAGCTCGACACGTTCGACCCGAAGCCGAACGCCCCGCTCGAATTCCGCGGGCCGTTCGCCACCATCCCGACCCGCATCCCCGGCGTCCGGTTCACCGAACTGTTCCCGAAGCTCGCCGCCGTGTCCGACAAGCTCACCGTCCTCCGCACGCTCGCCACGCAGTCCAACGACCACGGCATCGCCGGGACCATCGGCCTCACGGGCAGTCCGGCCGGGGGAACGGGGTTGGACGGCAAGCCGCTCGCCGGGTCGCCGCGGCCGGCCGTCGGGTCCATCGTCGCGAAGGGGATGGCCGCCCGCGGCGGCAACCTGCCGTCGCCGTTCCTCGTCGTCGGCGGGAAGCTGCACCAGGGGAAGAAGCCGATCATCGGCGAGGGCGGCGGCCCCCTCGGGCCGGGGTACGACCCGTTCCGCCTCGAGTACGACCCGGTCCGCGGCACGAAGGTTCCCGCGCTGGAGCTGCCGAAAGACCTCACGCCGGAGCGCCTGACGGACCGGCAGAAGTTGATGGAGTCGCTCGCCGCGACGGAGCGGAAGGCGGACGCGGTCCTCGCCACCGCGCGGCTGGCCGACTACCGGGCGCGGGCGCTGGCGATGCTCACGTCCGCCAAGTCGCACGGCATGTTCGACCTGTCGAAGGAGTCGCCGCAGGCGGTGAACGCCTACGGCCGGACTCGGTTCGGCCAGTCGTGCCTGCTCGCCCGGCGGCTCGTCGAGGGCGGCGTGCCGTTCGTGCAGGTGAACTGGAGCGACCACGTCGAGGCCGAGGAGGACGCCGGGGACGGCGGGTGGGACCACCACTACCGCAACTTCCAAATCATGCAGGACCGCCACGCCATGTGGCTCGACCAGTCGCTGTCCGCGCTGATCCGCGACCTCGCGGACCGCGGGCTGCTGGCGTCCACCCTCGTCCTCGCGGTCGGCGAGTTCGGCCGCGATCCGAAGGTGAACGACAAGGCCGGCCGCGAGCACTGGCCGGGCTGCTACTCGGCTCTGCTCGCCGGCGGCGGGGTGGCCGGCGGGCACGTCGTCGGCACGAGCGACGCGAAGGCGGCGAAGCCGGCCGACACGCCGGTGACGCCCGGCGACCTGTGCGCGACCGTCCACCACGCCGTCGGCATGACGAGCGAGCACATCACCGGCATGGGCCTGACGCCGTCCGGCCGCGTGATCGAGGAACTGTTCGTGCGGAAGTAGGCCGACTTCCGAAGTCCGGCTTCGACTTCGGAAGTCGATCCCGCGCAGGGACATTTCTCCCCAGCCCGTGGGTGCTGGTTCCGCTCGACTTCCGAAGTCGAAACCGGACTTCGGAAGTCAGGTCTCACTTCCCCCCTTCGGCCGGGCCGTCCCATGCGCGACACCCTCTCGATGCTCGTGACGGTCGGCGTCGGGCTGTACGTCCTCTTCCTCCTGCTGCCGATCCTCCTCGGCGTCGTCCAGTGGTTCCGCCTCCTCTTCGTCAAAGACCCGGCCGGCGAACCGATGAAGGCCGAGCCGCGAACGGGCGACCTCGCGGACGTGCTCGAACCGGTCCGCCGCAAGTTCAAGGTTCCCGCCCTCGCCGCGGCCCTCGTCCGCGACGGCAACCTCGCGGCCGTCGGCGCGGTCGGCGTCCGCAAGGTCGGCAGCCCGGAACGGGTGACGCCCGACGATCGCTTCCACCTCGGCTCCTGCGGCAAGGCGATGACCGCCACCGTCTGCGCCCGGCTCGTCGAGCAGGGGAAGCTGCGGTGGAACAGCACCGTCGCGGAGGTCTTCCCCGACCTCGCCGAGAAGATCGACGCGGACTTCCGCCCGGCGACGCTCGAACACCTCCTCACGCACCGGGCCGGCATCTCGGAAGGGGTCGCGTTCAACACGACGACCTGGCCGAAGATTTGGGAGCTGACCGGGCCGCTCGACGAGCAACGGCGGCAAGTGATCGAGTTGGTCCTGCGGGACAAGCCGGCCGCGCCGCTCGGCACGGCCTACGAGTACTCGAACTGCGGGTACGCCATCGCCGGCGCGATGTGCGAGCGGGTCGCCGGGCGGCCGTGGGAAGAGTTGATGCGCGAGCTGCTGTTCGACCCGCTCGGCATGGCCACCGCCGGGTTCGGCCCGCCGGGGACGATGGGAACCGTCGATCAGCCGTGGGGCCACCGGTTCGGGTTCTTCACCGGGAAGTGGACGCCGATGCCGCCGGAGCCGAAGTCCGACAACCCGGCCGCCATCGGCCCGGCCGGCCGCATCCACTGCACGCTCGCGGACTGGGCGGCGTTCGCGGCGCTCCACCTGCGGGCTTACGGCGGCGACCCGCTGATTCGCGCGGACACGGTCCGGCTGTTGCACAGCCCGACGCTCGGCGGCGACTACGCCTTCGGGTGGACGGTGCAAGAGCGGGACTGGGCGGGCGGGAAGGTGCTGACCCACACGGGCAGCAACACGATGTGGTACGCCGTGGTCTGGCTGGCCCCGGCCCGGAACTTCGCCGTGCTGGCCGCGACGAACCTCGGCACGCAGGCGGCGTTCAGCGCCTGCGACGCGGCCGTGTCGAAGCTGATCGAGATCGCGGGGAAGGATTCGTAGGGCGGGTCAAGGCTTTGCGCCGACCCGCCGGGGGGACCCAACCACAGGGAAGATACGTCGAACCGGCCGGGATCGTTGCGGCGGGTCGGCGCAAAGCCTTGACCCGCCCTACAAGAAGGCCGGAACGTGGGACCGACGGTTACTTCGCGTCGTTGCCGAACAGGTCGCTGATGACGCGGCGGAGGATTTGGCCGGTCGTCATCCCCCGGCGGTTGGCGGCGGCCTCCAGGGCCTGGGCCTGCCACCGCGGCAGCAGCAGCGGGAGTTCGACCACTTCCATGTCGGACCGAGCGGCGTCGCTCACCTTCGGGGCGGTCGCGTGCATCGGCGGAGTCATCGTAACTGCGGTCATAGGACACGAATGGGTCAGCGGGTCGTGCGAGTGGTTAGGGGTGTTGTCCGGGTGCATCCGAGGGCCGGGGCGAAGCCATCTTATGCTATGGGAGATTGTGTGAGGAACAACTAAAAGACTAGAGGCAAACAGGATGCCAGCCCAAAGGATTTACCCGCCCGTTCGAGCGCGAACCGGCCCGGACGGGGGCCGGCCGCGGCGGACCGCCCACCGCGTCCGTGAGGAGTGGTCGAGAATTCGGCACATATTTGAGGAAAATTTCCGCTTTCCATCATTTCCACCCTTGCCGCTGGTGGGTTTCCCCGCGGGAAGTTGACCCGACCGGTGCGGTTTCATTCTGACGAAAATCTCATTCCTCGCGGCCGCCCCGGTTGCACGCGGACCCGGCATTCCCTGCACGCACTTCACTCGGCCGGCGTCCGACGCCCGCGTCTCGTGGAACCCGGAGCGACATCGACGGGGGTGTGTAGCACACCATCTACCCCGTTGCTACCGCTCCGGGTTCTGATTTTCACCCGTCCGTCCGGTCGCGACGCCGGCGCGGGGCGGGCAGGGTTGGAAAATTGGGAAATCCCTTGAACGACCCTTTTGGTGTGAAAGAATACGGTTACACTGTTTGCGCTGTTGCACTTCGTCCGCCGGGGCGTTCACTCGGGAGATCGGCTGATGGCCACGAACAATCCGCAGGGTCCCAACGGCCCCGACGACGACAAGGACAAGAAGCACCCCGAACTGCCGGAGTGGCTGCGGACCGACGACTGGCTGCAAATCACCCCGCCGCCGCCGAGCAAGATCATCACCAACCAGCCGGACGACCCGCCGCCGGCCGGGTCCCCCACGCTGCCGGGCGAGGACCAGGCGACGGACATGATCGAGCTGGAGGAGGACGAGAACGTCTACAACGTCGAGGTCCCCCCCTCGACGATGCTCTTCTCGGACCCGGACGACTCCGTCAACCTCACCGACGACCTGCCGATCGTCGGCCCGATGAGCGGCAAGCTCAAGAGCGGGCAGTCGAGCATCAAGCTCCGGTCCACGAAGGCGGCGAAGCCGGCGACCGACCCGGACATGCCGCCGCCGGACGCGATCCCGCCGGTCGGGTCGGGGCAGCCGGCCAGCGACGACGAGATCGACCTCGGCGCGCTGCCGACCGTCGAGAACCCGCGGGCGGCCGGCCCGGCCACGTCCGGCATCCTCCGGCCGGCGAACCCGGCCACCGGCGTCACCCCGATCACGCCGGCCGCGGCCGAGGACGCCGTCGGCCAGCCGCTCGACCCGACCGGCCCGGCGTCCGGGTGGCTGAGTTCCGCCACCAAGCTCCCCGCCGCCCCGGCCCCGACGCCCCCGCCGGTCAAGCAGCCGACCGTCCCGTCCATGACGAGCGTGGCCGGGACGTGGGCCGAGCTGGACGTGCCGCCCGCGTCCAAGCTGCTGCCGCCGACCCCGGCGGCGACGCCGCCGGAGGACACGTCGGACAGCTGGCACCCGTCGTCCGGGAACGTCGGGCTGCCGTCCCTGGCGAACATCGACCTGCCGCCGCAGGCGGTCGAGGAGGGGTCGGACGTGTTCAGCCGGGCCACCCGGCCCGGTACGGGGTCCGGCCCGGTGGCCTACGAGCCGCCGAAGATAGCCAAGCCGGCGGCCCCGACCCCGCCGCCGGAGCAGGGGAAGCTGCCGCCGACGCCGACCCCGCCGGCGCTCAAGCTGCCGTCCCAGCCGGACGCGCCGGCCGAGGTCCCGCCGGGCAGCTGGCACCCGTCGTCCGGGGAGGTCGGGCTGCCGTCCCTGGCGAACATCGACCTGCCGCCCGGCGCGGGCAGCTCGGCGGACGTGTTCAGCGCCGCCACCCGCCCCGGCCGCCCGGCCGACCCGCCGGCCGCGAAGCTCGTCACGCCGAAGCCGCCGGCCGCGCCGCCGGAGGGGCTGGAGGCGACCGTCATCGGCGGCATGGCCCCGGTCGCGAGGCCGAAGCCGGTCGCCCCGGAACCGGACTGGCTGGAGGCCACGAACCTCGGCATCGTCCTGCCGCCGACCGAGAAGCCGACCGACCCGGCGTCCGGGTGGCTGGCCGGGGCGAGTAACGTCGCGAAGCCGGCCGACCCGCCGGCCCTCGACCTGGAGCCGACGACCGACTTCGGCCAGGGGTCGAACGCGGACATCGACCTGCCGCCGCCGCGGACGGAGGAGGCGTCGGACATCTTCTCCACCGCCCGCGAGGGGATCGAGAAGTCAGCCCTGCCGCGGCCGTCCACCGACTCGGAGCTGTACAGCGGCGCGATGCCGTTCGACCCGCGGGACTTCAAGAACCTGTCCGGCACGGCCGGCGACTCGAACCTGTTCGCCGACCCGCCGGAGCCGCCGAAGCCGAAGGCCCAGGAGACCGGCCGGGTCGAACTCGCCCCGCCGAAGCCGATGTTCGAGGGCACGGTGGACCTGCGGCTGAGCCAAATCCTGCCCGGGTCGAAGTCGGACGCCGTCAACTTCGCCCTGCCGCCCGGCTCCGCCGACGACTCGGCCGCGTCCGGCGGGATCGAGGTCGTGGACACCGGGGCGTCGGCCGACGACCAGCCGGCCCGGCCCTACGAGAACCCGCTGGCCGACGACGTGGTCCCGGAACCGAAGTTCGGCAGCCTCGGCGACGACCTGGGCGACCACCTGGAGGCCGAGCTGCTCCGCGACGAGGGGAAGCCGGACTTCAACCTGTACCCGTCCGGCCAGCCGTCGGACTCGAACCTGCTCGGCGACCGGACGTTCGCGGACGACCCCCCGACCCGGCCGGCGCACTCGTCGAGCGTGAACCTGACCGACCCGAACGCCTTCTCCTACGACCCGGCCGACTCCGGCCAGCCGTCGAGCATCTTCAACAAGCTCGACAAGTCCGCCCAGGCGTCCGGCGGGCAGATCGACCTCGACTCGATCCCGCTCATGGGGTCGTCCGACGAGGCGACGAACCGGATGGACGCGGGCGGGTCGGCCGTCCTCGGCGGGCGGCTGGACGACCCCGGCCTGGAGGAGTCCGTGTTCGACGTGAAGATGCCCCGGCCGGAGGGGGCGGACAGCGGGATGATCGACTGGTCCACGGACGCCCGGGTGACCGACCGGCTCGGGCAAACGTCCCTCGAGCAGACGCAGCGGAGCGACTACGCGGACCCGGAGTCCGCGTCGGCCGTGCCGGTCGTGCCGAAGCCCCGCGGGTCCGACGCCGTCCGCCCGCGGTCCCGGCCGGAGCTGACGCCGGAGGAGCTGGAGGACCTGGAGCCGAAGGCGAAGCGGTCGCCGTGGCTGTTCGCCGCCCTCGGCCTGCTCGCCGGGGCCGGCCTCGGCGCGGTGACGATGTACAACGCCGGCGGGTCGTCCACGGGCGGCGGCAACGGCGACGCCGGCGGCAAGGTGGCGGCGCTGGAGAAGCGGGCCACCGACCTGTCCAAGACGGCCGAGCAGCTGGACGCCGACTACAAGAAGCTGGTCGCCGACACCGACGGGCTGAAGAAGAAGGCCGCGGACGGCGCGACCGCGTCGGCCGCCCTGAAGCAGGCCGAGGACGACAAGCAGAAGATGGCGATCGAACTCGGGGCCGCGAAGGAGAAGCTGACCACGGAAGTCGCCGTCGCCAAGAAGCTCGGCGAGCAGGACGCGGCGAAGAAGTTCGACACCGAGAAGGCGAAGCTGACCGCCGACGCGAAGAAGGCCGCCGAGGAGCGGACGAAGTTGCTCGGCGACGTGAAGAAGGCGGCGGACGAGAACGCGGCCCTGGCGAAGATGGTCGAGGCGGCGAACAAGGACGTGGCCGCCAAGGGAATGGAACTGGACCGGGCGAAGGCCGCGGCCGAGGCGGTGGCGGCGAAGCTGAAGGCCGCCGACGCGACGCTCGACCCGGTGATCGACAAGCTGAAGGCGGCGAAGCTGATCGACGACAAGGCCGACCGCGAGAAGGCCGTCGCCGCCCTGCCGGAGGCGCTGAAGAAGGCGAACCTCATCACCGGCGAGGGCGAGTCGGCGAAGCTGGCGAAGGAACTGACCGAGGCCCGCGACGCATTGAAGAAGCAGCGGGACGACGCCGAGAAGGCGATCAAGACGGCCGAGGACAAGCTGGCGACGGCGAAGACGGCGGCCGACAAGCAGCTAGCCGACGCGAAGGTCGCCGCCGAGAAGTCGAGGGCCGACCTCCAGGCGAAGGTGGACGGCGCGGACAAGCGGACGGCCGACGAGGTGAAGAAGGCCGTCGCCGACGCGACGAAGGACGCGGAGGCGAAGGTCGCGAAGGCGCAGGAGATGGTCGCCGCCCAGAAGCAGGCGGCCGACGCCGAGGTGCAGCGGGAGCGGACGGCGCGGGCGGCGGACCAGAAGCAGTTCGAGGCCCGGCTGTCGGCGATGCAGGAGCAGTTCGCGCGGGACGTGGAGTCGGCCCGCCGCGGGTTCACGCCGACGAACAACGACGTGCTGATCCGGCAGGCGGAGCAGGCGGTGAACAGTTACGACGCCGGGACGGCGGCGTACTTCGCCGGCCGGTACGCGGACGCGGAGAAGCTGTTCGCGGCGGCGGCGAAGGCCGACCTGGCGGACGCCCGGTACTGGTACTTCCTGGGGCTGAGCAAGTACGCCCAGGGGAAGGCGAAGGAGGCGGACGCCGACTTCAAGACCGGGGCCGAGTGGGAGGGCCGGGCGAAGCCGGGCCGCCGCGTGGTGGCGACGGCGCTCGAGCGGGTGCAGGGTCCGGCGCGGCTGGCGCTGGAAGCGGCACGGCCGTAACGTGTAGTTGAAGAATGGAAAAGCCCAGGCACGGCCGTGCCTGGGCTTTTCCATTCTTCAACCCTTACTTCAACAGCCCGTAATTCACCAGCGTCTGCCGGACCTTCGCCTCGCCGGCGGCGTCCATCGCGCACATCGGCAGCCGCAGCTCGCCGTTGCCGCGGCCGAGCAGCTTCACCGCCGTCTTCACCGGGATCGGGTTCGTCGCCACGCTCAGCATGTCCCGGCAGAGCGGGAACAGCTTCCGGTGCCACATCAGGGCCTCCGCGAACTTCCCGGCCGCGAACGCCCGCACCAGCGCCATCATGTCCTTCGGCACGACGTTGCCGACCACGCTCACCACGCCCTTGCCGCCGATGCTCATGAGCGGCAGCGTCAGGCTGTCGTCCCCGCTGAGGATCGTCAGGTCGCACAGGGCGGCGATCTGCGACGCCTGGTCGAGCGACCCGGTCGCCTCCTTCACGGCCACGACCGTCGGGTACTTCTCCGCGAGCCGGGCCATCGTTTCGGGAAGGATGCTCGACCCGGTCCGGCCGGGGATGTTGTAAATGACCTGCGGCAGGTCGCACGCCTCGGCGACGGCCCCGAAGTGCCGGTAGTACCCTTCCTGCGTCGGCTTGTTGTAGTACGGCCCGACCTGCAACGTGCCGGTCGCGCCGGCCTTCTTCGCCGCCTTCGTCATGCGGACGGCCTCGGCCGTGCTGTTCGAGCCGGTGCCGGCCATGACCTTGATGCGGCCGTTGGCCTTCTCGCAGACGAACGCGACGACCCTCTCGTTCTCGTCGTGGTCGAGGGTCGGCGACTCGCCGGTCGTGCCGCACGGGGCGAGGGCGTCAGTCCCCTGTTCGACGTGCCACTCGACGAGCTTGCCGAGTTCGTCCCAGTCGACGGCTCCGCCCTTGAACGGCGTGATGATGGCGACGGTGACACCGGCGAACAGTTCCCCGCGGGTCTTCATGGCGGCCTCGGCGTTAGACGAACGGACAAGGGGAAAGGCTACGGACGGGGACATAGAGAGGCAAACGTCACTCAACGTTCGGGCTGAGATGTTGGTGGGCGAACCACCTGCCGAAGTACCAGCCGCAAACGGCGGAACAGCCCTGGAACGCGAGCCAGGGCACGGAACCCCAAAGACAGACCTCGAGGAACAGCGTTTTCCCCGGCGAGTGTCGGGAGAAGATTCGATGCTGAAGGATGTAAACGTGATAAACGTCTTGGCTCGATTGTTGGACGGAGAGGGTAGATTTGTGGCTCAGCATCGCACCCCATGAAGTTACACAAGGCACGAGGACGGCGGCAACGATGGCAAATACGAATGCGATCCCGCGACTGCCGCGCGGGTCAATTGTGGGGGAGGCGTCAGCCATGAGGTCCTCTCGGTGCCAGCCCGCGGCGCAAGCAAGGGTGGCCGGGAACGGTGTTCGTTACGCCTCTCCGTCTTCTTGGGTGCCCCGCGTTCGATGCTCGACACTCGGGCGAGGCGGCGTGAATTCCTTGTACATCATCATCCGCCAAGCTGTCTCGGCCTGCACGCGTTCCTTCGACCAATCCGGGTGAAGTCGGATCAGTTCGACTTTAATCAAGTCCACAAGAACCTCGTGCGCGGTGAACGAGAAAGCCAACTTCTCGGCCACCGGCATGGCGCGGTAGGCGGCCGCGAGTTCGTGACTGATGACCTCAATCCGCTTCGAGACGTGTGGCACGCATGGTCCCCCTTCGCCGATCATTGTACCCGGCCGCGTGATTCCGGTGGCGGCATCCCGGTTGCGAGACTAACGATAACCCATACGCCCGGCCGAACCATCCCCAGGGACCGCGACCGTGGCCTACCAACCGATCGAAAACTACGGCGTCATCGGCAACCTCCGGACCGCCGCCCTCGTCGGCCTCGACGGGTCGATCGACTGGCTCTGCCTGCCGCGGTTCGACTCGCCGAGCGTGTTCGCCGCCGTCCTCGACGACGCGAAGGGCGGCCGGTTCCGCATCGCCCCGGCCGTCAACGGCGCGCGGCACAAGCAGTTCTACTGGCCGGACACGAACGTCCTCGTCACCCGGTTCCTCCACCCGGACGGCATCCTCGAACTCATCGACTTCATGCCGGTCCCGGTCGCCGGCGACCCGTGCGAGCATCAACTCGTCCGCCGCGTTCGCGTCGTCACCGGCGAGCTGCCGGTGCGGGTCGAGTGCCGCCCGGCGTTCGACTACGCCCGGTTCACGCACGCCACCGTCCCGGACGAGTGCGGCACGCGGTTCGTTGGCCCGGACATGGACCTCGTCCTCACGTCGCCGATTCAAATGGCGAACGACGGCCCCGGCGTCGTCGGCGAGGTGACGCTGAAGGCCGGGGAGGAGCGGACGTTCGTGCTCCAGTACCAGCCGCACGGGGCGAAGGCCGGCGGCTGTCCGACACCGGCCGGGTCGATGGCCCTGTTCCAACGGACCGTGGACTACTGGCAGCGGTGGCTGAAGAAGTGTACCTACGCCGGCCGGTGGCGGGACCAGGTGTACCGGTCGGCCCTCGCGCTGAAGCTGATGACCTACGAGCCGACCGGCGCGATCGTCGCCGCCCCGACGACGAGCCTTCCCGAAGGGATCGGCGGCGTGCGGAACTGGGACTACCGGTACACCTGGATTCGCGACACGGCGTTCACCCTGTACGCGCTGTTGCGGATCGGGTTCACGGACGAGGCGGTGCGGTTCGAGGACTGGCTCCGCGAGCGGTGGCGGGACCCGAACGCGCACTGCGACGGGCCGCTCCAGCTCATGTACGGCATCGACGGCCGGTCCGACCTGGAGGAGTTCGAGCTGCCGCACCTGGACGGCTACCGCGGGTCCAAGCCGGTCCGGGTCGGCAACGGGGCGCACGGGCAACTCCAACTCGACATCTACGGCGAGCTGATGGACGCCGTGTACCTGTTCAACAAGTACGCCGCCCCGGTCGGGTACGACGACTGGCTGCGGCTGCGGGGGATGGTGGACTGGGTGGCGGCGAACTGGCAGCGGCAGGACGAGGGCATCTGGGAGGTCCGCGGCGGGCGGCGGGACTTCGTCTACTCGCGGGTGCTCTGCTGGGTCGCGCTCGACCGCGGCCTGCGGCTGGCGGACAAGCGGTCGTTCCCGGCCGACCGGCCGCGGTGGGTCGCCGCCCGCGACGCGATCCTCGAAGAGGTCATGGCGAGGGGGTACGACCACAAGAAGAAGGCGTTCGTGCAGAGCTACGGGTCGGACGCGCTCGATGCGTCGCTCCTCCTCATGCCGCTCGTGTTCTTCACGGCCCCGAACGACCCGCGGATGCTCGGCACGCTCGACGCGATCCGCCGGCCGCTCGCCGCCGGCGGGCTGGCGGCCGACGGGCTGGTCTACCGGTACGACCCGGCCGTCGCCCCGGACGGGCTGCCCGGCACGGAGGGGACGTTCAACATGTGCTCGTTCTGGCTGATCGAGGCGCTGACCCGCGCCGGCCGGACCGACCCGAAGCTGCTCGCCGAGGCCCGGCTGCGGTTCGAGCAGATGCTCGGGTACGCCAACCACCTGGGGCTGTACGCGGAGCAGACCGGGCCGAGCGGCGAGGCCCTCGGCAACTTCCCGCAGGCGTTCACGCACCTCGGGTTGATCTCGGCCGCGTTCAACCTCGACCGCGCGCTCGGCGGCAATTGCCGCGGGGGCGTGGACTGACGGGGCTATAATTCCCGCATGTCCTCACCGAAACGAATTTCCCTCGACCTGTGGCAGGAACGGTACGCCGCCCCGCTCGCCCCGACGGCGGCGGAGGAAATGCGCGCCCGCGGGTGGGACGCCGTGGACGTGGTGTTCGTCACCGGCGACGCCTACGTCGATCACCCGAGCTTCGCGATGGCGATCCTGCACCGGGCGCTGGAGGCAGCCGGGTTCCGCGTCGCGATCCTCAGTCAGCCGGCGTGGACCAACTGCGAGGCATGGCGGCAGTTCGGTCGGCCGCGGCTGTTCTTCGCCGTCAGCGCGGGGAACATGGACTCGCTCATCAACCACTACACGGCGAACAAGAAGGTCCGCAACGACGACGCGTACTCGCCCGGCGGCCGGATCGGGCTGCGGCCGGACCGGGCGACGCTCGTGTACGCGCAGCGGTGCCGCGAGGCGTTCCCCGGCGTGCCGGTCGTGGCCGGCGGCGTGGAGGCGAGCCTGCGGCGGCTGGCCCACTACGACTACTGGTCGGACACGGTGAAGCGGTCGATCCTGCTCGACAGCAAGGCGGATTTAGTCGCGTATGGCATGGGCGAGGTGAGCATCGTCGAGATCGCCCGGCGGCTGCAGGGGGGCGAGACGGTGAAAGACTTGCGCGACATGCGCGGGGTTGCCTATGCGCTCGGCGCGAAGGAAACTCCCCACGGACGTTCGTCCGTGGGCTTCGCACAGGTTCAGATTCCGAGTTACGAAGAGGTGAAAGCCGACAAGCTCGCGTTCGCGGAAGCGACGCGGCTCATCCACCAAAACACGAACCCGTTCAACGCCGCCGCCCTCGTGCAGTTCCACGACCGGCAGGCGGTGGTGCAGAACCCGCCGTGCCTGCCGCTGACCCAGGCCGAGATGGATCGGTTCTACGACCTGCCGTACACCCGGCGGCCGCACCCGAGCTACGCCGAGCCGATCCCGGCCCACGAGATGATCAAGGACTCGATCACGATCATGCGGGGCTGCTTCGGCGGCTGCACGTTCTGCAGCATCACCGCCCACCAGGGCCGGATCATCCAGAACCGCTCGCAAGAATCCATTCTGAAAGAGGCGGAAAAGATCGCGGCCGACCCGGACTTCAAGGGCGTGGTCAGCGACATCGGCGGGGCGACGGCGAACATGTACAAGATGCGCTGCACCCGCCCGGACGTGGAAGCGAAGTGCAAGCGGCTGTCGTGCATCCACCCGACCGTGTGCAAGCTCCTCGGCACCGACCATCAACCCACCATCGAGCTGATGCGGAAGGTCCGCGAGACGCCGGGCATCCGCAAGGTGTTCGTGGCGTCCGGCATCCGCATGGACCTGGCGCAACTGTCGCCGGAGTACGTCAAAGAGCTGGCCGCGCACCACGTCGGCGGCCGGCTGAAGGTCGCCCCGGAGCACACCAGCCCGGCCGTCCTCGACCTGATGAAGAAGCCGAGCATCGACAACTTCGGGGTCTTCGCGGAGCAGTTCCAACAGGCGTCGTCGGAGGCGGGCAAGCCGAGGCAGCAGCTCGTCCCCTATTTCATCGCGAGCCACCCCGGCAGCACGGTCGCGGAGATGATCGACCTGGCACTCTACCTGAAGCGGAGCGGCTACCGGCCGGACCAGGTTCAGGACTTCATTCCGGCCCCGTTCGACATCGCGACGTGCATGTGGTACACGGGGATCGACCCGTTCACGAAGAAGCCGGTGCGGATCGCGAAGGGGATGAGCGACCGGCGGGCGCAACGGGCGCTGATGCAGTTCTTCAAGCCCGAGAACTACTTCGAGGTCCGGCAGGCGCTGATCGACGCCGGCCGCGGCGACCTGATCGGCGGGTGCGACGGCCTGATCCCGGCGAACCCGCCGAAGGAGGCGCTCGACGCGCGGCGGAAGCGGGCGAACGCGGACCATTACCACGCCGTCGCCAACCCGACGACGGGCGAGCCGCCGGGCGAGCGCGGGCTGCCGAACAGGGGCTACCGGCCGGGGCGGAAGAGCCAGCAGAGACGCCAGGAGAAGAGGACGAAGAAGCCCGGCCCGTGACCGCACGGGCTTACGGGCCGCCTCTCGATTGCCGTTGGCGGCGGTACTCGCCGGGGGGGACGCCCAGTTCCCGGCGGAACACCTCGTACAGCCGCTGGACGTTGCCGAACCCGACATCGCGGGCGACGGCGTCGAGGGGCCGGTCGCTCCGGGCCAGCTCCCGCTTCGCCCGTTCGAGCCGGACGCGGCGGATCTCGGTGGCGACCGGCCGCTGGATCGCCTTCCGGAAGTAGTTCTGGAGCGTCCGCGTCTCGGCCCCCACGGCCGCCGCCACGTCGTCCGGCCCGATGCGGCGGTGGCTGTTCGCCGAGATGTACGCCAGCGCCGCCGCCACGGTCGGGTCGTCCACGGCGAAGAAGTCGGTCGATTCGCGGACGACCAGGCCGCGCGGCGGGAGGCGGACGGGGCCGGGCGGGGCCGCGCCGCCGGCCATCAGCCGGTCGAGCAGTTCGGCCGCCGCGTACCCGATGCGGTCGTACCCGATCTCGACGCTCGTGAGCGACGGGCGGGGCTGCTCGCACAGCGCCTCCTCGTTCTTCCCGGCCACGATCGCCATGTCGTCCGGGACGCGCCACCCGCGGCGGTGCCCCGCCTGTACCACGAGCCGCCCGCACACCTCCTGGCCGACGTACACCCCGACCGGCGGCACCCACCCGCGCATGGCGCGGTCGAGGAGTTGCACCGTCTTCCGCCAGTGGGCGAGGTCGCGGTACGGGTCCTGCGGGACGACCGCCGACGCGCACCCGAACCCGGCCCCGCGGACGAGGCGGGTGAACTCCCGCACCTCCAGCTCGTTGTCCACGTTCTTCGGCGAGGTGAGGGTGGCGAACGTGCGGAAGCCGCGGGCCAGCAGGTGCTCGGCGACCAGCCGGCCGGCCTCGGTCGAGTCGGGGAACACGCCCGGCAGCAGGTGCCGGGCGGGCGAACTCGGCCACACGTTCACCGCCGGGACGCCCGCCCGCGCCGCCACCCGGGCGAGCGGGTGGTTCGCCCGCGCGATAACGCCGTCGTACCGTTCGGCCCCGCGGTTCCGCCGCAAGGTGTCGTGGGCGAACTCGTCGATGATCGACACCCAGCCGTGCCCCTCGGCGTACCGCTGCACCCCGGCGAAAACCTCGGAGTGCCGCTTGTACGGCCACTGGAGGTCGAGCATGAGGGCCACACGGGGCGGGCGACGGGCCATGAGTGCCGTTCCGAGATTCGTTATTCTTTTTCCTCGGAACAATACTCGGGTCTGTCAAGATGGGTACGGCAATCCCGCCCGATACCCGTCGAATCCCGCCCGCCCGTGGTGCCGCATGAGATGTCCCCGGATTCGTGCCGCCGTCGTCGCGCTCCTCGCGCTGGCCGTTCCCGCGGCCGCGGCCGACAAGCCGCTCAAGGTGTTCATCCTGGCCGGCCAGTCGAACATGCAGGGGCACGCCAACATTTCCACCTTCGACAGCCTGGCCGACGACCCGAAGACGGCCCCGCTGCTCGAGGCGATGCGCGGCCCGGACGGCAAGCCGCGGGCGTGCGAGCGGGTGTGGATCACGTCGGTGGGGTGCCAGGGCGACGCCTACACCGACCTCCGCGAGCAGACCGGCAAGCTGACCGTCGGGTACGGCGCGTTCGGCGTGCAAGGGAACCGCATCGGCCCGGAGTACCTGTTCGGCCTCACGATGGAGGAGCGGCTGAAGGAGCCTGTGCTCCTCATCAAGACCTCGTGGGGCGGGCGGAGCCTGCACACCGACTTCCGCCCGCCGAGCGGCGGGGCGTTCGAGTGGAACGCGGCGGAGCTGGACCGGCGGAAGAAGCGGGGCGACGACATCGAGAAGCTGAAGGCCGAGAAGGTGAAGGCGACGGGCGTGTACTACCGCGAGATGATCGCGCACGTGCGGAAGGTGCTCCAGGACATCAAGCGGGTCGTGCCGGCCCACGACGAGAAGCGGGGGTACGAACTGGCCGGGTTCGTGTGGTTCCAGGGGTTCAACGACTACGTCGATGGCGGCGTGTACCCCGACCGGATGAAGCCCGGCGGGTACGACCTGTACGCCGACCTGTTGGGGCACTTCATCCGCGACGTGCGGACGGATTTGAACGCCCCGAAGCTGCCGTTCGTCGTCGGCGTGATGGGCATCGACGGCGTGGAGAAGGGGAAGAGGCCGCCGATGGCGAACTTCCGCGCCGCCCAGCGGAAGCCGGCGTCGCTCCCCGAGTTCAAGGGCAACGTGAAGGTGGTGGAGACGGCGGAGTTCTGGGACGACGACCTGGACGCGCTCAAGCAGCGGATGGACAAGCTGAACGACAAACTGAACGCGGACTTCAAGAAGGACCCGACGCTGACCCGCGCGGCCAAGGACGCGGCCCGCGACAAGGCCGTCGCCGCCGCCTTCACGCCGGCGGAGGCGAAGCGGCTGAAGGCGGGCGTGTCGAACGGCGGCTACCACTACCTGGGGGCCGCGAAGATCCTCGCCCCCGTCGGCAAGGCGTTCGCCGACGCGCTGCTGGAACCCGAACGGCGGCCGGAGAAGGGGCCGGCGAAATTGCCCGACAAGCCGCCCGTCGCGGCCGAGATGGCCGGCTACCTGCTCGTCCCGCACTCGAAAGTGAGCAAGGAGTTCAACGGCGGGTTCTCCCTGTACGTGGCCGCGTGGCCGCTGCTGAAGAACTACCCCGGCCAGGACTTCCAGAGCGGGCTGTTCGGCACCTGGATGTTCGCCCAGTACGACGGGAAGAAGCCGGAGAAGGCGTACTCGGACATCGAGGGCGGCCTCGGCTGGTGGCGGGACACCCGGTTCGCCACCGAGACGCCGAAGTTCATCATGGGCGGGGTGGCGCTTAACTTCGTCGAGTGGGCGAACGGCCCCGGCGCGGGCAAGGGCCGCGACTGGAAGAAGCCGAACGGCAAGTACGCGGTGGCCCAGCTCAGCCCGTGGGTGCTGTGGCCGCCGGACGGCCTGAACCTGAAACAGGGCACGTCCGGCGAGTTGTTCGGGTATGGCTACCTGCCGCTGCCGCTCGCGGCCGCCAAGCCGACGACCGCCGGGAAGGACGTGCCGACCGGCGACCAGTGCTGGACGCTGTTCCTGAACGCCGGCAACTTCAAGGGGCCGGCGACGTTCTTCGTGCCGTACTTCTGGTCGAAGCCGACGGTCGAGAGGCCGGACCTGGCCGGGATGTTCATCGACGCCCGACCGTCCGAGCCGAACAAGGCGGTGCAGATGGAGACGCAGCACGTGCCGGCGTACATCGGCACGGACGCGAAGGGCGACGCCTACGCCCGCGTCGCCCCCACGCGATTCCCGGCGAGTCCAGGCGGCGACGCGCCGCTCATCCACCGCATCACCGCGTACAAGAAAGAAGCCCTCTGGGCCGGCGTGAAGGCGTGGTTCGACGGCGGGAAGGAGGCGTCGGGGCGGATCGACCCGACGGCGGCCGCCGTCCACACGTTCGAGAGCAAGGGCGGGGCGACGTGGCGGATCTACCCGCCGAACGCCGAGCGGGACAAGAGGGTGCCGCTCGCGTGGGGTTCGTTCGCCACGCCCGCCGCGCTCGACGACACGACCTACGGGTACAAGTGGAACAAGGACGCGGTGACGAAGGACGGCGGCACGATCACCCTGCCCGAATACTACCGCCTGACGAAGGACAAGAAGGACAAGGAGCAGTGGGCGGTGGTGACCGCGAAGGACGTGCCGGCCGAAACGGGGCTGGCGAACGTCGAGTTCCCGCGGAAGCGGACGGCCAAGCCGCAGCCCTACGTCACGCCGGACGATGCGGACGGTTCGTGGAAGAAGCCGGGGCCGGCGGCCGGGCCGTTCGAGGCGAAGCTCGGCGACGGCAGCGTCGTCACGTACTTCTGGTATCGCTTCGCCGACCAGCCCGCGTTATTGAACGCCGACCTGACCGCCGCCGAGCGCGAAGCCCTTCAGAAGCGCGTCGAGCTGCTGCACAAGAAGTGGACGAAGGACAAGGAGTACTTACCGCTGCCGACCGTCGGCCGTTTGGCCGACCTCGACCCGGCCGTCCTCGTCACCCCGCCGAAGGGCCTGGAAATCGGCTACGTGCCGATCGTCACCCGCCAGGCCAAACCCGAGGAGAAATAAACATGCCCCGCCTGTGTTGCCTCATCGCCGCGCTCGCCGTGGCCGGCGTCGCCTCCGCCCAGAAGACGCCCGACGTGGACCTGAGGCCGGACGGCAAGCCGGGGGCCGCCGGCAAGCCGGTGAAAGTGTTCATCCTGATGGGGCAGTCGAACATGGTCGGCATGGGCGACATCGGCCCGGAGACGGCCAAGGGAACGCTCACCTACCTGACGAGGGTGGAGAAGAAGTACCCGTGGCTGGTGGACGGCGACGCGTGGACCGTCCGGGCGGACGTGTTCTACTACGACGCCCGCGTCAAGAAGGGGGCCCCGCTCGGCCCGACCGCGAACAACGGCAAGGCCATCGGCCCGGAGGTCGGGTTCGGGTACGTCATGGGCCACGTGCTGGACGAACCCGTCCTGGTGCTGAAGTCGTGCATCGGCAACCGCAGCCTCGGCTGGGACCTGCTCCCGCCCGGCAGCAAGCAGTACACCTTTGAAGGCAAGACCTACGCCGGGTACAAGGACACGCCCGACGCGTGGGTGGAGGGGCAGCCCAAGAAGGAGGTGAACTGGTACGCCGGCAAGCAGTACGACGACGACATGGCGAACGCGAAGGCGGCGCTCAAGGACCTCGCCAAGATTTACCCCGGCTACAAGGATCAGGGGTTCGAGATCGCCGGGTTCGTGTACTGGCAGGGGCACAAGGACACCGGCAACAAGGCCCACGCGGGCAAGTACGAGGAGAACCTGGGGCGGCTGATCGAGAGCCTGCGGAAGGACTACGCCGCGCCGAAGGCGAAGTTCGTCCTGGCGACGGGGTGCGGCAACCCCGGCACGGAGGGAACGGGCAAGCAGATCGCCGAGGCGCAGCTCGCGATGAACGACGCCAAGAAGTACCCGAAGTTCGACGGCAACGTGAAGGCGGTGGACACCCGCGACTTGTGGCGGGCGGCCGACGTGTCGCCCAAGAACCAGGGCTACCATTACAACCGGAACGCCGAGACGTACCTGGAAACCGGCCTCCGCCTCGGCCGGGCGATGGCCGACCTGCTGGAGGGCGACACGAAATGACCCGCACGCTCTCCCTCGGCCTGTTGCTGCTCGCGGCCGCCGGCCTCCCGGCCGCCGGGCCGCCGAAGCCGAACGTCGTCTACATCCTGGCGGACGACCTCGGGTACGGCGACGCCGGCTGCTACAACCCGGCGTCGAAGATTCCCACGCCGAACATCGACCGGCTGGCGAAGGACGGCGTGCGGTTCACGGACGCGCACTCGCCGTCGGCCGTGTGTACGCCGACCCGGTACGCCCTGCTCACCGGCCGGTACGCCTGGCGGACGCGGTTGCAGCGGGGCGTCCTCGGCCCGTTCTCGCAACCGCTCATCGCCGAGAAGCTGCTCACCGTCCCGGCGATGCTCCGCGGGCAGGGGTACGCCACCGCGTGCGTCGGCAAGTGGCACCTCGGCTGGGGCTGGCCGAAGCCCGGCGACGGCGGCCGGCGGGACTTCACGCAGGCGATCCCCGACGGCCCGACGGCCCGCGGGTTCGACCTGTACTTCGGCACCGACGTGCCGAACTACCCGCCGTACTGCTTCATCGAGAACGACCGCACCGTCGGCATCCCCTCAGAAACGGCACCGGTGGGCCGCGACTCGTTCAACATCGCCGGCCCAATGCTGCCCGGCTGGAAACTGGCGGACGTGCTGCCGGGGTTGGAGAATCGCGCGGTCGAGTACGTCGAAAAAGCCGCGACGGGCGGCAAGCCGTTCTTTCTGTACCTGCCGCTCACGTCGCCGCACTACCCGGTCGTGCCGACGGCCGCGTTCCGGGGGAAGAGCAAGGCGGGCGACTTCGGCGACTTCGTGGCGCAGACGGACCATGTGGTGGGACGGGTGCTCGACGCCTTGAAGACGGCGGGCGTGGCGGACAACACGCTCGTCATCTTCACCAGCGACAACGGCCCGGAGATCACCGGCGAGGTGAAGAACGGGGCCTACGACCGGCTGAAGGAGTTCGGGCACGCCAGCATGGGCGACCTCCGCGGCACGAAGCGGGACGCCTGGGAGGGCGGGCACCGCGTGCCGTTCGTCGCCCGCTGGCCGGGGAAGATCAAGGCCGGTACGACCTGCGATGCGACGACTTGCCACGTTGACCTGATGGCCACGTTGGCCGCACTGCTCGGGGTGACGCTGCCCGCCGACGCCGGGGTGGACAGCGTGAGCGTCCTGCCCGCTCTGCTCGGCGAGAAGCGAACCGCCCCGCTGCGGGAGGCGACGGTGCATCACAGCGCGCAGGGCAAGTTCGCCGTCCGCAAGGGCGACTGGGTGCTGATCCTCGCCCCGACCGGCGACGACAACGGCAAGAGGGGTGAGCCGGACTGGTTCCGCAAGGACCGCGGGTACGCGCCGCACGCCGACCCCGGCGAGCTGTACGACCTCGCGACCGACCCCGCGCAGAAGAACAATCGGTACGCGGCCGAACCGGCGCGGGTGAAGGAGTTGGCGGCCCTGATGGAGAAGTACGTGGCCGCCGGCCGTAGCACGCCGGGGCCGCGGCAGAAGAACGACGTAGAAATCACCTGGGACAAGCGGGCCGACTGACGGCCCGGCCCGACCGCTCACCCCCGGAGGCGACCGGATGACCCCCGCCGTTCTGCTCGCGCTGACCCTCCTCGCGGCCGACCCGGATTTCAAGCCGGACCAGGGCAAGCTGCCCGTCCCGCCCCCGAAGGGGGCGACGGCGCTCCTCGACGACAAGGGCAACCACGCATTCCTCAGCATGGCCGGCGAGAAGATCGACTGGCCGGTGGAAGGCGGCGTCATCACCTCCACGTCGAACAAGAAGAACCAGAACCACATCGTCTCGAAGCTACACTTCCGCGACGCCGACATCCACGTCGAGTTCCTGCTGCCGGAGAAGGGGCCGGGGAACAGCGGCGTGTACGTCCACGGGCACTACGAGATCCAAATCCTGAACTCGTTCGGCAAGGGGAAGGTGACGCAGGACGACGCCGGCGCGGTGTACGGGTTCTCGGCCCCGAGCGAGAACGCCTGCCGCAAGCCGGGCGAGTGGCAGGTGTTCGACATCCGCTACCGCGCACCCCGACGGGACGACGCCGGCAAGATCGCCGAGAAGGGGACCGCCACGGTCTGGTTCAACGGCAAGAAGGTGCAGGACGACGCCGCGTTCGGCGAGCCGAAATCGACGTTCCACCCGTTCCGGTTCGGCAACACGCCCTACCTGGACGCGATCCGCGACCGCCAGAAGAAGACGATGACCGGCCCGGTGTTCCTCCAGGACCACGGCAACCCGGTGAAGTTCCGCAACGTGTGGGTGCGGCCCGCCGACGACCACGCCTTTACCTACGAGCCGGACAAGAAATGAACGCGAACCGAACGCGCGGGCGGGCCATCCGATGGGCACTCGCAATCGTCACGGCTCTCGCCGCGTGCGGCACGCCCCGCGCCGACGATTCCCTCCTCACCGTCGGGCGGCTGTTCGGGGCGAAGGAGTTCGACGCCGAACAACTCCCGGCCCGGCGGTGGGGCAAGCGAACCTCCGCCTACTTCACCCTGGAGAAGGCTGCCACCGGGAGCGAGTTGGTCCGCCGCGACCCGGCGACCGGCAAGAAGGAGGTCGTCGTCCCGGCCGCGGCGTTCGTGCCGGGCGGCGCGAAGGAACCGCTCGCGGTGGAGGGCTACGAGTTCTCGGCCGACGAGTCGCGGCTGCTGATTTTCACGAACGGCCAGCGGGTGTGGCGGCGGAACACCCGCGGCGACTACTGGGTGCTCGACGTGGCGGCGAAGAAACTCCGCAAGCTCGGCGGGGACGCGGCCCCGGCGTCGCTCCTGTTCGCCACCCTCTCGCCGGACGGCACGCGGGTGGCGTTCGTCCGCGACAACAACCTGTACGTCCAGACCCTGGACGACCTGACGGTCACCCCGCTCACCGCCGACGGGTCGAAGACGCGCATTAACGGTACGTCCGACTGGGTGAACGAGGAGGAACTCGACCTGCGGAACTGCTTCCGCTGGAGCCCGGACGGCCGGCACGTCCTGTTCTGGCAGTTCGACACCACCGGCGTGGCCGAGTTCCACCTGGTGGACACCGTCGTCAGCAAGTCGCCGCGGGTCACGTCGTTCGCGTACCCGAAGGTGGGCGAGAGGAACTCGGCCACGCGGCTCGGCGTGGTCCCGGCCGCCGGCGGCAAGGTGCGGTGGCTCGACCTGCCCGGCGACCCGCGGGAACACTACCTGCCGCACGCCGACTGGACGCCGGACGGTAAGGGCGTGCTGGTCCAGCAGTTCAACCGCCCGCAAACGGAACTGAAGGTGTGGCGAGCCGACCCGGCCACCGGCAAGGCGAGCGAGGTGTTCGCGGAGACGGACGCGGCGTGGCTGGAGAACGAGAACCCGTGGCGGTGGCTCGACGGCGGGAAGGCCGTGCTCTGGCTGAGCGAGCGGTCCGGGTGGCGGCACGCGTACCGCGTTCCCCTCGACGGCTCGCCGGCCGTGCCGGTCACGAGCGGCGACTTCGACGTGATGGGGGTGGAAGCCCTCGACGAGGCGGGCGGGTGGCTGTACTACGCGGCCTCGCCGAAGAACGCGACCCAGCGCTGCCTGTTCCGGGTGAAACTCGACGGGAGCAAGACCGAGCAGATTTCCTCCGAGAAGCTGATCGGCTGGCACGAGTACGACTTCTCCCCGGACGCGAAGTGGGCCGTCCACACGTGGTCGAATTTCACCACCCCGCCGGTGGCGGAGCTGGTGAGGGTGAGTGACAACACGGCCGTCCGCACGCTGACCGACAACGGGAAGCTGCGGGAGAAGCTAGCCGCGTTGACGCGGCCGCAGATCGAGTTCATGAAGGTTCCGATCGGCAACGGCGTCACCCTCGACGGGTGGGCCATGAAGCCGGCGAAGGTCGAACCGGCCGCGAAGCTGCCGCTGCTCATGCACGTGTACGGCGAGCCGCACGGCCAGACGGTGCGGGACGCGTGGCCCGGCCCCCGCGGGCTGTGGCACTGGATGCTCGCCCAGCAGGGGTTCGTCGTGGCGAGCGTGGACAACCGCGGGACGAACGTGCCCCGCGGCCGCGCGTGGCGGAAGGCCGTGCATCGCAAGATCGGCACCGTCGCCCCGGCCGAGCAGGCGGCCGCGGTCCGCGAACTGCTGAAGCGGTGGCCGTTCGTCGATCCGACGCGTGTGGGGTCGTGGGGGTGGAGCGGCGGCGGCAGCATGAGCCTGAATGCCATCTTCCGCCACCCGGACCTGTACCGCACCGCCATCGCCGTCGCCCCGGTCGCCGACCAGACGCTGTACGACACCATCTACCAGGAGCGGTACATGGGGCTGCCGGCGGACAACGCGGCCGCCTACCGCGACGGCTCGCCGATCGCGCACGCCGGCAAGCTGCGGGGCAACCTGTTGCTCGTCCACGGCACCGGCGACGACAACTGCCACTACCAGGGGACCGAGCGGCTGATGGAGGAACTGATCGCGAAGGGGAAGCGGTTCGACGTGCTGCCGTACCCGAACCGGACGCACGCCATCAAGGAAGGCCGCAACACCGACCAACACCTGATGGAGGCGATGACGCGGTTCCTTCAACTGAACGTGCAATCCCCGCACGCCCCGGCCCCGGACCCCGTGTACGAGACGCGGACCGTCCGCGGGTGGTCGGTCCACGTCAACCGCGAGCTGCTCGCCGCCGACGCGAAGCCGACGGCGAAGGTGATGGAGCTTTTGGACGGGCAGTTGGAGGACATTGCGAAGGTGGTGCCGAAGGCCGCGTTGGCGAAACTGCAACAGGTGCCGCTCTACTTCAACCCGGAGTACCCCGGCGTCCGGCCGACCGCCGAGTACCATCCCGGCGCGGACTGGCTGCGGAAGACCGGCCGCGACCCGGCGATGGCCCAGGCGGTCGAGTTCACCAACGTCCGCATCTACCAGCAGGAAGTGAACCGGATGCCGTGGTTCGTGCTGCACGAACTGGCCCACGCCTACCACGACCGCGAGTTGCCGAAGGGGTTCGGCAACCCGGAGGTCGCCGCCGCTTACGCGCGGGCGAAGGAGTCTGGCAAGTACGACAAGGTCGAGCGGCACTTCGGCAACGGCCGGCCGAACGCGGTCGAGAAGGCGTACGCGATGACCACCCCGATGGAGTACTTCGCGGAGGCGACCGAGGCGTACTTCGGCCGCAACGACTTCTTCCCGTTCACCCGCGACGAGTTGAAGAAGCACGACCCGGACGCGGACGAGCTGCTCGGCAAGCTGTGGCAGGCGGCCGCCGACCCCGCACCGCCGACGCTCGTGCAGGAGCTGCTGAAGGAGTCGCCGGCGGCGTTGGCGAAGGCGGCCCGCGAGCGGGGCGACGCCGGCCGCGGGGCGGTGCTGTTCTTCCAGCCGTTCCTGACGTGCGCGAAGTGTCACGACGCCGAAACCGGCACGCACCTCGGACCCGACATCGCCGCGGCGGGGAAGGAAGCGACCGCCGAGTACCTGATTGAGTCGGTGCTGCTGCCGTCGAAGGCGATCAAGAAGGGCTACGAGCCGCTGACCGTGACCACCGCGGACGGGCAGGTCGTCACCGGCTTGCTCGTTGAGGAGAAGACCGGCACGCTCACGCTGCTCGACCCCGCCGGCGGGAAGAAAGTGACCGTCGCGGTTGCGGACATCGAGAAGCGGACCGTCGGCACGGTCTCGGTCATGCCCGACGGGTTGGTGAACGCGCTCTCCGACCGCCAGCAGTTCCTCGACCTGGCGAAGTACCTGATCGACGTGGCCGAGGGCGGGCCGCGGCGGGCGAAGGAACTCCGCCCCGCGGTAACGACCTTCACCGTTCCCGAGTACGAGAAGGAGATCGACCACGCCGGGTTGATTCGCGCCCTGGACGACAAGGCGTTCAAGCGCGGGGAGGCGATCTACGCCCGCGTGTGCGCCAACTGCCACGGCACGCACACGCAGCCCGGCTCGCTGCCCACGTCGCCGAAGTTCGCCGCGCATACCTTCAAGAACGGCGGCGACCCGCACGGCCTGTACCGCACCCTCACGCACGGCTACAACCTGATGGCCCCGCAGACGTGGATGGTCCCGCGGCAGAAGTACGACGTGGTCCACTACCTGCGGGAGGCGTACCTGAAGCCGCACAACCCGACGCAGTACGTGAAGGCCGACGCCGCCTACCTCGCGAAGCTTCCCGCGGGCAAGAAGAACGCGTTCGGCCCGGCCCCGGCGAGCGTCGAGCCGTGGATGGCGATGGATTACGGCCCCAGTCTGATGAACACCTACGAAGTCGGCGGGCCGGGGCCGAACATCGCGTACAAGGGCGTCGCCGTGCGGCTCGACGCCGGCATCGGCGGCGTGTCCCGCGGCAAGAGTTGGGCACTGTTCGACCACGACACTCTGCGGTTCGCGGCCGGCTGGACCGGCGACGGATTCATCGACTGGAAGGGCATCCACTTCAACGGCCAGCACCAGGTTCACCCGAAGCTGGCCGGCGACGTTCACGTGGCCAACCCGGTCGGGCCGGGCTGGGCCGACCCCGAGACGGGCCGCTTCAACGACCCCCGCTCCCGCGGCCGCGACGGGCGGCCCTACGGCCCCCTCCCGCGGGCGTGGGCGCGGTTCAACGGCACGTACGCCTACGGCGACCGGACGGTGATCGCGTACACCGTTGGCGACGCGGCGGTCCTCGAACTGGAAGGGGCGGAGGCGGACGGCCAGGCAGGGACGGTGTTCACCCGCACGCTGGAGGTGGGCAAGTCCTCCCGCGACCTGCACGCCCGCGTCGCCCCGGCCGCGGCGGCCGCCGCCGTCGTCGGTGACAGCAGGGTGTCAGTGGCGAAGCGGGACGGCTTCCACGTGCTCACCATCCCGGCGGCCGCCACGCCCACGCGGGTGAAGGTGCTGATCGCGAAAGCGCCGACCGCGTTCGCCACGATCACGCCCGCCCCGATCCCGTTGAAGCCGCTCACCGCGGGCGGGCCGAAGCGGTGGCCCGAGGTGCTGAAAACAACCGTCGTCCCCGGCAAGGGCGACGGCCCGTTCGCCGCCGACACGTTCGGCCTGCCGGACCGCAACCCGTGGAACGCGCTCCTGCGGCTGACCGGGTTCGACTTCCTGCCCGACGGCCGGCGGATGGCGGTCTGCACGTGGGACGGCGACGTGTGGCTGGTGACGGGCATCGAGGAGCCGGACGCGGGCCTGACGTGGCAGCGCATCGCGTCGGGGCTGTTCCAACCGCTCGGGTTGAAAGTCCGCGCCGGGGGCATCTTCGTGGGCTGCCGCGATCAGATCGTGCAGCTGCACGACCGGAACGGCGACGGCGAGACCGACTTCTACGAGTGCTTCAACAACGACCACCAGGTGACGGAGCACTTCCACGAGTTCGCGATGGGGCTGCAGACCGACGCGGACGGGAACTTCTACTACGCCAAGAGCGGCCGGCACGCCCTGCCCGCGCTCGTGCCGCAGCACGGCACGCTCCTGAAGGTGGGCAAGGACGGAAGTACGACGGAGATTCTGGCGACCGGCTTCCGCGCCGCGAACGGCGTCTGCCTGAACCCCGACGGCACGTTCTTCGTGACCGACCAGGAAGGCTTCTGGACGCCGAAGAACCGCATCAACCGCGTCGAGAAGGGCGGGTTCTACGGCAACATGTTCGGCTACACGGATGTCACCGACACGTCCGACGCGGCCATGAAGCAGCCGCTCTGCTGGGTTACCAACGAGTTCGACCGCTCGCCGGCGGAACTGATATGGGTGCCGAAGAAAACGTGGGGGCCGCTCGCCGGGGCGCTGCTGAACACGTCCTACGGGATGGGCAAAATCTACGTCGTCCCGCACGAGACGGTGAACGGCCAGGCCCAGGGCGGCCTGTGCGCGCTGCCGCTGCCGACGTTCCCCACCGGCGTCATGCGGCCCCGCTTCCACCCGACCGACGGCAGCCTGTACGCGTGCGGCATGTACGCCTGGGCCGGCAACCAGACCGCCCCCGGCGGGTTCTACCGCGTGCGGTACACCGACAAGCCGGCCGACCTGCCCGTCGGGTTGAAAGCCAAGACCGGGGCGGTGGAACTCACGTTCACGGACGCACTGGATGCGAAAGCCGTGGACGGGAAGAACTTCGACGTGACGGCGTGGGGACTGACGCGGACGAAGAACTACGGGTCGAAGCACGTCGGCGAGAAGCCGCTGGCGGTGGCGAAGGCGACCGTGAGCGAGGACGGCAAGACGGTCAGGCTGGACATTCCCGACCTGACGCCGACGTGGGGCATGGAGATCAAGTATCGGCTGACGGGCACCGACGGCCGGGCGGTGGTCGGCGTGGTCCACAACACGATCCACGAACTCGGGAAGTAGCCGACGACCGAGGCCGTTGCCGACGGACCTGGTCGCTCACCGTACAGTTCCGGTCGGGTTTTCTCGATGTCCGGGAAGACCTCGCGGCGTGCATGTGGACGGGGTCGGCGGCCGGTTCGCCGCCCTGTCCCCACGAGAGGCGAGTTTCCCGCTCGGCCCGCGGACGGCTTTCAAGCGCCGACCGCGACCGCGACTTCCATCGAGTACACCTCGGCGAGTTGTCGCATCGTCACCACCGCCGCGGCAATCACGTCGGCCTCGTCCCCGGTCGAGAGAGGCAGCGCGGCCAGCTTCGCCCGGAATGCCTGCCACGTCCGCGGCCGGTCCGCCGCCCCCTCGACGTGGTAGTCCAGCCCGGCCCCCGGCCGCGGGTCCACGCCCAGCGCGCGGGCCACCGGCCGGGCCAGCGCCAGCGACCCCATCCGCGACCCCTCCAGCACGTACAGCACGCCGACCAGGTTCCACGGCGGCACGCTCGTCGTCTGCGACAGCGCGCAGATCAGCGTCTCGACGGCGGCGCACGGCGGGTCCGACAGGTCCAGGTCCAACGCCGCGGCGTCCCGCCGCAGCGCGTCGGACCGGGTCATCGTCCGCGGGTCGTAGATCGCCGCCAGCCCGACGCTCGCGGCCAACAGGTCTTCGACGGCCGAATGTAAATGGAACATCTGCGTCAGCCAGAACCCGTACTGCTCGCGGGTGATCGTCCCGCCGATCATGGCGGTGGCGAGCGGCGTGGCCTCGATGGACGTGTGCAATTGGCCGATGGCCTGGCGGAGCTTGTCGGGAAGCGTCATGGGCGATCCTCCGAAGGTGAACGGTACGTCCGAGGATAGAACGGCAAAACATCGCGGGCGCGGCAAAACGTCCGAATCGAACAAATAATCAACACGAATTCCGTTCGGCGCTTCTCCCGGTTTACACCGGACGTTTGCACATTGCCTAAATCTTTAGGATTTTCCCCGCATCCGGCTCCCGTGTCGATTTCGTGGGCTAAGTAATCGGGTCGTTAAGAACGATTTGCCGGCGACCATCGGGGGCGTGCTCCCGTCGCCGGCCCGCCTGGCCCGCCGTCCCGATGGGAGCATCGATGAACCTTCGCCTACGCGTCCGCCTGCTGCTCGCCGTCATTCCGCCGTTCGTGCTCGTCGCCGCCCTCGCCGGGTTCAACGCCCCGCCGACGGTCGTGGCGGCCGTCGCCGCCGCCGCGGGCGCGGCCGCGGCCGTCGCCGTCGTCGCACTGACGGTCCCGTTCGAGCGGTTACGGGTCGCCGCCGACGAGGCGCTCCAACAAGTGCCCGACGCGGGCGGGGAACCGGCGACGCCCGGCCGCCCGACGGACGGGACGGGTGAGATCGCCCACGCCATTTGGGTGATCCTGGACCGGCTCACGAAAACCCACGCCAGCCTGCTGGAGCGTAACCACCAGTTCTCGAACGCCGTCGAGCAACTGACGGCGGCGACCACGGCGATGGTGGAGGAGAACGGCCGGCCGCCGACGAAGCTCAACCTCGTGTCGCCGTGGGCCGAGCGGACGAAGGCGCTGGAGGCGAACGTCGGGCACGCCGCGCACATGATGGCCTATGCGTTCCGCCGGGTGCGGACGTTCCACGCGATGCTGAACGAGCTGCCGGACGGCGTGCTGGTGTGCGACGAGAAGCTGACCGTCACGTACGCGAACGCGGCCGCCGCGAAGCTGTTCCCGCACCTGGACGTGCCGAAGACCCCGCAGCTGGCGAACTGCTTCGCGGACCCGCCGGCGGGTCCGGCGGGCGACCCGGACACGCCGGTCCCGCTGCCGAAGCACCAGGTCCTGGCGTGGGTCCACCAGCCGAAGGCGGGGCACTGCGTTGCGGCGGCGGACGACGGCCAGGGCACGCCCGTCTCCGTCCGACAACTCCTCGCTCCGACGGGCAAGCTGCTCAAGGGGTACAAGGTGCTGCAGCTGCGGGACGCGGCGGCCGAGATCGGGGAGGCCGCGGCCGCCCGCCACCGCCACCGCCGGGACGTGGGCCACCGCCTGTGCCTGATGGTGAACAACGAGGCGACGCCGGCGCTCGAGGCCGTCCGCACGCAGGCCGGGCTGCTGTCCCAGACGGCCAAGCAGACCGGCCAGAAGGACCGGTTCCTGCCGAAGGTCAACCGGCTCCTGGAGGAACTGAGCCGGCAGGAGGTCGTCGTCACCCTCCTCGGCTGGCTCGGCCGGTTGAACAAGTCCGAGGGGACGACCCAGGACGCGATCGAGGTCCGGCTGCGGGACGTGGCGGACGCCGCCGCGGAGAAGGTGCAGCCGATGTTCCGCGAGCGGACGAACGCGCTCGACGTGAAGGGGGACGGCGGGTGGCTGGTCGCGGACGAGGAGTGGCTGTCCGCCCTCGTCACCGGGTTGCTCATGCACGCGAACCACGTCGTCGAGCAGAAAGCCGTGGCGGTCGAGCTGAAGCGGCGGACCGGCGGCGTCGGCCAGACCGAGCAGAGTGAGCTGATCGTCCGGTATCCGGGGCCGCCGGTCCCGGCGGAGCTGGCGGCGGACGTGAAGGAGCCGTTCGGCCGGATGCACTCGACGGCCCTCGCGTCGTCCGGGGCGGACGGGTTCCCGCTCGGCCTGGCGGTCGCGGCCCGGATCGCGAAGCTCATGGGCGGCGAGTTGCAGTTCGACCACGCGGACGGGACCGTGTTCATCCGCACCCTGCTGCCGACGCGGGCGACGCACACCCCGCCGCCGCGGATGGCCACGGTCAGCCTGGGCAAGGACGAGCCGGAGTTCGAGCAGACGGACATGCTCGGCGGGTGGGACGTGGGCGGCGGGAAGGTGGACCTGGACCTGCCGGACGACGGCGGAGCGCACCAGGCCACGAAGAGCATGGCCGTGTCGCAGACCGCCTTCGAGCCGGAGCCGACGGTCGTGGACGACACCGTCGGCAACTGGTTCGGCGGCCCGGCGGAGTAACGAACGACCAGAGGTGACCCGCCCATGCGACTCGCACTGTTCCCGATCAACAAGGCCGTAGACGTGGACCCCGGCGCGAACCTGCTCGTCACGCTGCTGGCGAACGCGGTGCAAATCCGCTCCGTCTGCCGCGGCCGGGGGATTTGCGCGACGTGCCAGGTGAAGGTGAAGGGGTCGCCGACCGCCCTCTCGCCGAAGACGCCGCAGGAGATGAAGACGCTCTCGCTGATCGTCGGGGCGGACGAATCGACGCGGCTGGCGTGCCAGTGCCGGGTGCTGGCGGACGGCGTGACGATCGAGCTGCCGGCCGGCCTGTTCATCGAGAAGCTGGACGAGATTCTGGAGCTGATCGGCGAGGAGGCGGTGGCCGACTACCGCCACCCGATCACCGGCGGGGTGCTGATCCCGAAGGACAAGATCATCACCCGCAGCCTGCTGCAACTGTTCAAGAACCTGACGGAAGAAGTGAACAAGGTTTCGCAAGAGTAGGGCGGGCATTGCCCACCCTACGAACCAGAGTAACCGGAAGGGCGTGCGATGAGCCGTGCCGCGATCGAAACGGAAGAAACCCTCGACAAGCCGTCGCCGAAGACGCTCCAGATGATCTGGAAGGAAGGGGCGGACTGGAACGCCGTCAACCTCCTCCGCCGGCCGGGGGCCGTGGACGAGGTGAAGCCGTCCATCGGCATCGTCAAAGGGCTTCAGCCGTTCGAGCACAACTACTACACGTCCGAGGCGTTCTACCGGAACGACGTGGACCGCGGCGTCGTCAAGAACGTCTACGGCCAGCGGATCATGCGGGTCTCGGAAGACTTCATGATCGCCATGCTCGGCGCGCTGGAGGACGAGGTCGGCCAGGCCGGGGCCACCGAGATCATGTACAAGTGCGGCTACCGGTGGGGCCTCGAGGACATGCGGTCGTTCTGCGGCCGGGCGCAGGCCGAGTTCCAGGTGGAACTCGAGAAGATGCGGGTCGGGTTCCTCCTGGAAGAGTGGTGGTGGCCGCTGACGATCACCGGCTGGGGGACGTGGCGGTACGATTTCCGGCAGAAGGACAAGGGCCTGCTGTACGTGGAGCTGTACGAGAGCGCGGTGGCGAAGAGCATCGGCGACATCGGGTCGGCCGTGTGCTACTTCTACGCCGGCATGTTCGCGGCCGTGTTCAGCGTGCTGGCCCGGCGGAACCTGTCGTCCGTCGAGATGCAGTGCTACTCGATGGGCGAGGACTTCTGCAAGTTCGTGATCTCCGACTACGACAAGGTGGACGCGGCCGGGTTCTGGCGGAGCCAGGGGGCCACGTCGAAAGACATCATGAAGAAACTGTCCGCGATGTGACCGCTCCCGAAAGGACCCCGATGACGACGCCCATACCCCGCCGCCGGCAGCCGTGGGGGGCGGTCCTGGCCGCCGCCCCGTGGGACGGCGTGCCGGTCCGCCCGGACCCGGTCCGCATCCCGGCCACGGCGGCCGCGCCGGTGGAAGTAACGTCCCCGCCGCGGCCGACGACCCGCCGCCGGACGGCGTTCGGCGCGCTGCTCGCCGCCGCCCCGTGGGCCGGATCGGACAAGGTCACCCGCGTGGCCGCGGCCGCCGTAACCGTTACGGACCTGGAATCCGCCGAAGAGTTCACGACGCTGGAGGTGGTCGGATGAGCGCCGCGACCGCGAGTTACGTTCGGATCCTCAACGGTTACTTCACCCGGCCGGACTACTTCACGGCCGACGTGGAGAAGGGGACGATCCGCACCCCCACCGGCGTGCGGACGTGCGCCCTGACGGACGACTTCCTGCTCGGCTTCCGGTCCGCCCTCGTGTTCGAGTGCGGCAAGGCCAGCGACCGCGTGTTCAAGTCGTGCGGCCGCAAGTGGGGCGTGTCGTTCGTCGAGCGGTTCGACCGCGAGCTGGGCGAGTACTACGGCGTCCCGGTCCGCGACCTGAGCGCCGGCATCGTCGAGAAGTGCCTGGACGACGCCTTCCGCGCCCACGGCTGGGGCCAGCTCGCCGTCGATTACGGCGAGTACGACAACGGCCTCATTCAAGTGACGATCCACGACTCGGTGCTGCCCGCCATCTTCGGCACCGGGGACAAGCCGAGCGACGCGCTGATGGCCGGGTTCCTGGCCGCCGTGTTCTCGTTCTACGCGAACACCGACCTCGACTGCCAGCAGACGGACTGCCCGTCCCGCGGGGCGGACGCGAGCCGGTTCGTGATCGGCTTGGCCGGCCGCCTGACCGACGTGCCGAAGTGGACGAAGGACAAGCTCGCGCACGCCACCGTCGTCCGCCGCCTGGTCGCGGCCCGCCCGGAGAAGACGTCATGACGAACTGGATCACCCGCCTCGCCCACGCCTCGAACGGCCGCGTGCTGACGCCGGCCGAGTCCGAGTCCGTCGCCGAGTACGTCGAGTCGCTGCCGGACCGCTTGGCCGCGGCGAGGAAGCTGGACGAGAGCCAGAAGTGGCTCGTGAAGCACCTGTCGGACTACATCGCCCCCCGCGCCGCCGAGTGGGGGCTGCCGAAGGACCCGTTCGCCAACGACTTCGCCCAGTGCCTGACGGCCGTGGCGCACGCGATGGTGTGCAACGACAAGGAGCTGCTCAAGGACAGCGTCATCACGCCGTACACGCTGACGGCCGACGCGCTAGAGGTCCCGCGGGGCGTGTTCGCCGGGCTGTTCGACTCGACCTGGCAGGCGCTGAGCCGGAGGCTGGATTCGCGGTCGGCGGAGCTGCTCGTGCCGTTCTTCAGCCACGTCGTTTACGGCCTGCGGGTGGCCGACGGGTGGACGCCGTCCGCCGCGGCCGCGAGTGCGTACACCCCGGTGGAGGTCTAACCGATGCTCGCGATCACGACCCTGGACGTTCTCCGCGACCGATTCCCGACGCCGGGGGAGCGGGACCGCTTGACCGAGTACGCGGCGTCGATCCGCGACCGGCAGGCGGCGATGGCCGAGATCGAGTCGCTCGGCGACGCCGTCGTCGAGGACTGCATGGCGAAGATGAAGGGGATGTACCCGAACATCCCCCGCTACCACGCGAGCGGGTTCGAGCGGGGCTACCGGGACAACCGCATCCTGCTGACGTACATGGCGAAGGCGATGTACTTCGACGACGTGAAGCTCCTGGACGACCAGGTGTTGACGTGGGTGCGGACGCTGTTCAAGTCGTTCAACTTCACCCCGAAGTTCATGCGGGACAACTTCACGCTGCTCCGGGAGGCGGTCCGCCGCAAGGCGAAGCCGCGGACGTTCGCGCTGATGGAGCCGTACCTGACGCACACGTTGGAGTACCTCAGCGACATCCCCGAGCCGGTCCGGCCGGAGGTGTGACGCCGAAACGCGCGGGCCGGTCCCAGGCCGCGCGAACCTTTCCGGCCCGGCCCCGTCCCTTCCGGAATCGTTCCGTTCCGGAGGGCGGTCATGGGCGCGACCCGCGACGAGTTCGTCAAGTACCCGCGGACGCCGCACCTGTTCGGCTCGGCCGGGACGGCGGACGACAAGCACCTCGGCGAGCGGGCGTCGGCCCGGTTCCTCGCCGACCCGTCGCTGGTCGTCGAGGAGAAGCTCGACGGCACGAACGTCGGCGTCCACTTCGACGCCGCCGGCCGCCTCGTCCTCCAGTGCCGCGGCCACCTCGTCACCGCCGGCATGCACCCGCAGTACGACTTGTTCAAGCAGTGGACCGGGGTGAAGCGGGACGTACTCGCCGACCGGCTACAGGGCCGGTACATCCTGTTCGGCGAGTGGCTGTACGCCCGGCACTCGGTCCACTACCGGCAGTTGCCGCACTACTTCTTCGAGTTCGACATCTACGACAAGGAGGCGGCCGCGTTCCTGTCGCTCGACCGGCGGTTGAAGCTGATCGACGGGACCGGCGTCCGCACCGTGCCGGTCGTCCACGCCGGGCCGCTCCGCAAGGACGACCTGCCGGCCCTCGTCGGCCCGTCCCGATACGACAGCCGGTTCGACAACCCCGCGACGAACCGGCCCGACGACCTCATGGAAGGGCTGTACCTGCGGACCGAGAAGGACGGCGTGGTGACCGGGCGGGCGAAGTACGTCCGCCCGGAGTTCGTCGAGCGGGTGAAGCAAAGCGAGCACTGGCAGCACCAGCCGATGGTGCCGAACCTCCTCCGGGCCGACGCGGACATCTGGTCATGACCTGGGACGCGCTATCGACGGCGGCGCTCGACGACGTGCTCGCGTGGGCGGCGGACCAACCCTGGGGCCGGGCGATGGCGGCGTGCCGCCAGGACGCCGGCTGGCACGCCGAGGGGGACGTGTGGACGCACACCCAGATGGTCTGCCGCGAACTCCTCGCGCTCGACGAGTGGCCGGCGCTGTCGCCGCACGAGCGGGCCGTGCTGACGTTCACCGCCCTGTTCCACGACGCCGGGAAGCCGCTCACGTCCAAGGTCGATCCGACGACCGGCCGGGTCACGTCGCCGAAGCACGCGGTGAAAGGGGAGCACCTGGCGCGGGCCGCCCTCCGCGACCTCGGCTGCCCGCTGGCCGTGCGGGAGGAGATCGCCCGGACGGTCCGGTTCCACGGCCGCCCGGCGTTCCTGCTGGAGAAGCCGGACCCGCGGCGGGAGGTCGTCACCCTCTCGTGGTGGGTGTCGAACCGCTTGCTGTTCCTGTTCGCCCTCGCCGACACCCGCGGCCGCCGCACGGCCGAGACGACCCGGCCGGAGGAGAACCTGCACCTGTGGAAGCTGGCCGCGGAGGAGGTCGGGTGCTTCACGGCCCCGTACCCGTTCGCCAACGCCCACGCCCGGGTCCTGTACTTCCGCGACCCGGCCGCGAGCCTGTCCTACGTGCCGCACGAGGCGTACCGCGCCACCGTGACAATGCTGTCCGGCCTGCCCGGCAGCGGGAAGGACACGTGGCTGGCGGCCCACCGGCCGGACCTGCCGGTCGTGGCCCTCGACGACATCCGCGGCGAGCTGGCCGTTGACCCGACGGACGACCAGGGGGCGGTGGTGCAGCTGGCGCGGGAGCGGTGTCGGGCGTTCCTGCGGGCGGGGACGCCGTTCGCGTTCAACGCCACGAACCTGCTGCGGCAGACGCGGGGGCGGTGGATCGACCTGTTCGCCGACTACGCGGCGCGGGTGGAAGTGGTGTACGTCGAGCCGCCGCTGCCGGCGGTCTTGCGGCGGAACAAGGGGCGGCCGCGGCCGGTCCCGGAGGGGGTGATCCGGTCCCTCGCCGCCCGGTGCGAGCCGCCGACGTGGGCCGAGGCCCACGGGCTGACGCTGTGCGACGGGGCGTGACGGGCGGCGGCCGGGACGGTCGAGCAGTGCCTTCTATACCCCGTACCGGGTACTCAGTACCCGGTACGGGGTACTCGGTACTCAGTACCCGGTACTCAGGGTTTGAAGTCGCATCGGCCCCGGCTGAAACATCCCGGCGGCCCGTCAGTCCTTGTACGGGTCCACCACGTCCTTGCCGGCCATCGCCACGCCGATCGGCGTCAGCGTGTGCAGGACGCGGATCGTCTCGGCGTGGTAGCCGAGCACCTCCGGCAGCCGCTTGTAGCACTGCGGGGCCTCGTCCAGGTCCGCGCCCCGCAGCTCGACGCCGGCGTCGGCCACCCACTTCATCATCTCGTCGTGCCGGACCAGGCCGGGCTGCCGCTGCTTCTTCCCGGCCGCGTCCGTCACGAACTTGCCGATCGCCGCCCGCCGGCCGATGACCCGGCCGGCCCCGTGGACGGTCGAGTACAGCGACGCCGCGGCCTCCGCGTGCTCGACGCCCTCGACGATGACCGACACGTCGCCCATCGACCCGCCGACGAACCCCTTCTGGCCGGGGAACGCCGGCGTCGCGCCCTTCCGCACGACCCACAGGTCCTTCCCGCCGTGCGTCTCCTTCCACGCGAAGTTGTGGTGGTTGTGAATCTCCTCCTGGATCGTCGCCCCGAGGATCAACGCGACCTTCCGGCACACCCAGTCCCGGCCGGCGTAGGCGTACTCGCCCGCCAGGTGCATGGCCCGCAGGTACTGCTCGCCGAGGTCCGAGTTCACCGGGATCGTGACCGGGTCCACCATCATCCCGTCCCGGCCGCCGGCGAGCGCCAGGAACCGCGTCGCGAGCTTGTGGCCGAGGCCGCGGCTGCCGAAGTGGACGCCGCACCAGACCCGTTCCTGCTCGTCCACGAACAGGTCCACGTAGTGGTTCCCGGACCCGACCGTGCCGAGCTGCGCCGCCGCGTCCGCCTTCAGGTCGCGGTACGGCTCCTCCTTCCAGACCGGGTCGTCGAACAGCGGGTGCTCGACCCGCTCGGCGTTCTTCCGGCCGACGCCGAAGGAGATGTTGCGGAACACGTCGTCCATGACCGTCTTGATCTTGGCCCGCACCTCCGCCGCCGGCGCGTCGAGCCGGACGGCCTTGTTCCCGCACGCGATGTCGTACCCGACGCCGGACGGCGACACCTTGTCCTCGTAGGCGACGACGCCGCCGATCGGGACGGCGTATCCGAGGTGGTGGTCGGCCATGAGCGCGACGTGCGCGGCCTCCTTGCGGCAGTTCTTGATCTGCTCGACGGCCGCGTCTTCCGGCTTGCCCCAGACCGGGATGTCGTCGATGAGTTGGTGCATGATTGCGTCTCCTGTTCGCGAGTGTTGTAGCGGGAACGGCTCCCGAAGATGGAGGAGACGCGGCCGGCGGCCGCGAGGTTCGGCCGGCGGAAAGTCCTTTCATATCGCGGTCCGCCCGATTATCTTACGCTCGTGACGACCATGGAACCGCTCGCGGACGCCGGCCGGGTGGCGGCCAGTTTGACCCGGCACGCGACTCGCCGGGCCGCGGGGATACCCACCGTGTCCGCGCTCGTCGGCCCGGCCGCGGCCGGGCGGCGGGCGTGGCGGGACGCGCTAGCCGGCCCGATGGTCGCCGTGGGTCCGGCGGGTTTCTCGTGGGACGTGTGGTTGCACGCGGCCGCCGCGGGCCGGGATTGGGCGGCCGCCGCGGTGAGATCGCTGGCCGACCGGGCCGGCCGCGACCCGGCGGCGCTGCTGGCCGAGTGGCCGAACAAGACGGCCGCCGACCGCGAGCGGTTCTGGGCGTTGCTCGCCCCGCGGGCCGGGGACGACGTGGTCCGGCAGCTGGCGGACGGCCGGCCGGTAGCGGAATGGGCGGCCCACGGCGAACGAGCCGTCGCCGCCCTGCTTTCGCTCGCGGACCCCGCGACCGCATGGCCGGGGCTGCTGTTCGCCGCCGCGGCCCGGACCGAACTGGAAGCGGTCGCCGGCCCGGCCGCGGCAGTCGCGGTCCGGTTCCCGGCCCTGCCGGGGGCGGTCGTCGTTCCGCGCGACGCGTGGACCGACTACCTCGCGGCCGCGCCGGAGACGCGGGCGAAGGCGATCCTCCGCGAGGGCGAGTGCCCGGTCCCGGTCCCCGCCCCGGACGCCGTGGAACGACAACTCGCCGCGGCCGGGCTGCCGGACCCGGTGGCCGCGGCCGGCGTGCTGGCCGCGGTCGGGGCGGACGCCGCGCTGGTGGCCGCGGCCGCCGCGGTCGTCCGCGCCACGACGCCAGAGCAACCGGAGCCGGACGCCGCCCGTAGCGCCGCCGAGCGGTTCCTGTTCGCGTTCCTCGAGTCGATCCCGGAGACGGCCGGCCGGTTCGAGCTGAACGGCACGCTCGACTTCCGGTTCGGCCCCCGGCCGGCGGAGGTGGACCTACTCTGCCGCGGCCCGCGGGTGGCCGTCGAGATCGACGGGTACTTCCACTTCCGCGACCAGCAGGCGTACCGCCGCGACCGGGCGAAGGACTACGAACTCCAGCGCCGCGGGTATTTGGTGCTACGCTTCCTCGCCGAGGACGTGGTCCCGGAGTTGGAGACGATCCGCGACCGCATCCTGTCCGCCCTCACGCCCGGAGACCCGCCGTGACGACCGCCACCGCCGCCACCGCCACCGTACCCACCCTCGCCGACCTCGTGCTGGTCCGCATGGCCCTGCCGTCGAACACGCCGAAGAGGGTCCGCGACGACGTGGGTAAGCTGTTCGAGCAGGGGTTCCGCGAAGACACGTTCGACGAGGTTCGCAACGAGTTGGCGGCCGCCGGCCACTTGACGAAGGGGAAGCGGAACACGTTCGCCGTCACCGACGCGGGCCGGGCGGAAGTCTTGCACATCCTCGACGTGCCGGAGTTGCCGCCGAAGACGAACTGGGCCAACGTGGTGGCGAAGTACCTGCTCCCACGGGCGACCGGCCTGTCGGCGGAAGCGGCCGCCCGGCTCAAGACCGCCGACGGACTGGCCGCGTTCTACCTCGCGGGGAAGTACGACCTCGGCCGCCGGGCCGGCGGCTCGGTGGACAAGGTGCTCGAGGCCGTCGCCTGCCGCGAACTCGGGTTCCCGGAGGAAACGACGCTCGCCGGCTTACTCGAAGCCGTCCTCAACAAGCTGATCGGCTCCGATCGGCGGTTGACCCGGAAGGAGTTGAAGGCCCAACTGCCGCTATTTGAGACCGGCTTCTCCGGGCCAAAGCTGAAGGCGGACGAGATTCGCCAACGGCTGGTCCGCGACTGGCTGGCCGACCGCCCGCGGGACGAGGACCCCCGGCAGGTCGAGGCGTTCGACCTGCCGGCGTTCGCGGCGACGGTCCTCGCCCTCGCCCGCGTCAGCCCGCCGGCCGAGCGGTTCCACGACAACAAGGCGTTCATCGCCCCGCTCTGGCGGGCCGGCCAGCGGGAGCCGAACTTCCCGCGGCTGTCGCTCGACGAATTCAAGCAGCGGCTGCTGGAGGCGAACGCGGCCGGCCTGCTGCACCTGAGCCGGGCCGACCTGGTGCAAGCGATGGACCCGCGGCTCGTCGCCGAGTCCGAGACGGCGTACCTGAACGCCACGTTCCACTTCGTGCTCTTGGAAGGGGGTGCGGCATGAGCGTCGTCGTCGCCCCGCCGAAGCCGCAAACCGCCGCCGACCCGCGGCTGGCCGCGTTCACACGCATCGGCTGCCCGGAGGTGTTCCACGCCGTCGCGTCGCCGTCCGGCATCGCGCAGACCGACCCCTACGACGTGGAGACGATCCACGCCGACGCCCGCGCCGCGTTCGAGCGGCTGCTCAACCGCGGCCGGCGGGTCCCGTCGCCGCCGTCCGGGGCGGTCCTCGTCCTGCAGGGCGAGTCGGGCAGCGGGAAGACGCACCTCATGCGGGCGTTCCGCACGCGGGCGCACTCGCAGGGGGCCGGGTACTGCGGCTACCTGCAGATGACCTCGGAGATCGGGAACTACGCCCGGTACATGCTCGCCCAGTTCGTGGACGGGCTGGACCAGCCGTACGCGCCGGACGGCCCGTCCCGCACCGGCCTCGCCCGGCTGTCCGCCGGCCTGTTGGAACTCGTGCCCGGCCTGACCGGCGTGGCCGCCGGCGCGTTCCGCGACGGCGAGGTTCCGGACCCGGCGGCGCTCGTGGACGACTACGCCGACCGGCTGCAATCGGCCGACCGGTTCCGCGATTGCGACGTGGAACTGCTGCGGGTGATGCTGCACCTGGAGCGGAACGACCCGCAGGTCCGCAGCCGGGCGATGATGTGGCTGCGGTGCCAGGAGATGACGCCGCGGGACCGCGACCGCATCGGCGGGGCCGTCCCGCGGACGGACGACGCCGACCCCGGCCGCATGTTGCGGGCGCTGGCGAAGCTGACCGACGCCGTCCACGGGGCGGCGATGGTGCTGCTCGTGGACCAGCTCGAGGACATGGCGAACCAGTCGGCCCCGGTCGAGCGGTTCCGCAAGGTCGTGGACGCGCTGACCGCGTTCACCGACCAAATCCCGAACGCCCTCGTCGTCCTCGCCTGTTTGGAGGACTACTTCAAGGAAAACTCCGCCCACCTCATCAAGGCGAAACAGGACCGGCTCGAACGCGACCCGGAGCCGATCAAACTCCTGAGCAACCGCACGCTCGACGAGATTCGGGCGATGACCGCCCGGCGGCTGGCGCACCTGTACGACGAGGCCGGCGTGGAGGCCGACGCGGGCAACGAGCTGTTCCCGTTCCGCGACGCGCACCTGATCCCGCTGCAAGGGATGCGGACCCGCGACGCGCTCGACTTCCTGCGGCGGCACCACGAGCGGTGCATCGCGGCCGGCGAGTGGTCCGAACCGCCGACGCCGGCCACCGACCGCGGCAACGCACCCGCGACCGTCCCGCCGCCGCCCTCGGCGGTCGAACTCGACCCGCTCTGGAACGACTTCCACAGCACCTTCGCGGCGGCCGTACCGGACGAGGAAGGGGAACTCGCGGCGATCCTGGCGGCCGCCATCGCCGCCGCGGCCGGCGAACTGCCGGACGGCTACCACTTCGGCCGGCCGGAGGCGGACGAAAACTTGCTAGAGGTCGAAATCCACAAGCCCGGCGACGCCATCGACAAGCTGCTGGTCGCGATCTGCAACGGCAAGCCGCAGGGCGGCGGGCTGGGGAAGCAGCTGACGGCCGTGGAGCGGCGGCTCGGCGACTTCCCGGTCGCGCTCGTGCGGACGACCGAGTTCCCGACCACCAAGACCTCGCTCGTCGTCAAGCAGATCGGGGCGATGCTGAAGAAGGACGGCCGCCGCGTCGTCGCCGCCGACGCCGACTGGCGGCGGATGATGGCGTTCGACGAGTTCCGAAAGAAGCACGCCGGGCGGCCCGACTTCGCCGCGTGGCAAAAAATGAGCCGGCCGCTCGGCGACCTCGACTCGCTACAGAAGATTTTGCGGCTGAACTCGTTCAAGCCCGTCGCAGCCGTGCCGAGCGCGCCACCGCCGGCGGTCGAGAAGCCGACCCCACCGCCGCCCGTTCCGGTCCCGCCGACGGCGGTGGAAGGTATCGCGGTCGGCCGCACGCGCGGCGCGCTCCCGACGCCGGTGGCGTTCGAGCCGGTCGAGTTCTGCCAGCACGCGGCGTTCCTCGGCGGCAGCGGCAGCGGCAAGACGACGGCCGCCCTGAACCTCGTCGAGCAGCTCCTCGGCCGCGGCGTGCCGGTCGTGCTGCTCGACCGCAAGGGCGACCTGTGCCGGTACGCCGACCCCGCCGCGTGGCAGCGGCCGCTGGCCGACCCCGCCCGCGCCGCCCGCCGGCAGGCGCTGCGGGCCGCGCTCGACGTGGCCGTGTACACGCCGGGCAAGGCCGCCGGCCGGCCGCTCGCGCTGCCGGTCGTCCCGGCCGGGTTCGCGGACCTGCGGGCCGACGAGCGCGAACAAGTCGCGCAGTTCGCGGCCGGGGCGCTCGGGACGATGATCGGGTTCAAAACGTCCGACGCCGACAAGGCGCAGCGGGCCATCCTCGCGAAGGCCATCGAGACGCTGGCCGCGACGCCGGGGGCGGCGGTGACGCTGCCCGCGCTGCAAGGGCTGATCGAGGACCAGGACGACGCCCTGCTGAACGCCATCGGCGGCCAGTTCCCGGCCAAGTACTTCGCGGCCCTCGCCCAGCGGCTGCTGACGCTCGAGCTGAACAACAAGACGCTGCTCAACGACGGCGAGCGGCTGGACGTGGACGCCCTGCTCGGCACCGGCCCGCACGCCCGGCCCGGCCGGGTGCGGCTGTCGGTCGTCAGCACCCGGTTCCTCGGCGACGCGGCGAAGGTGGATTTCTGGGTGTCGCAGTTGCTCGTCGCCGTGTCCCGGTGGTGCGCGAAGTCGCCGAAGCCGCACCTCCAGGCGGTGTTCCTGTTCGACGAGGCGGACGCGTACCTACCGGCGACCCGCAAGCCGGCCACGAAGGAGCCGATGGAGGACTTGTTGAAGCGGGCGCGGTCGGCCGGCGTCGGCGTGTTCCTGGCGACGCAAAGCCCCGGCGACCTCGACTACAAGTGCAAGGAGAACGTGCGGAACTGGTTCGTCGGCCGGGTGAAGGAGAAGACGGCCCTGGAGAAGCTCCGGCCGCTGTTCGCGGCCGCGAAGGGCGACCCGCTCGGCAAGCTGGCCGGGCAGGGGCCGGGCGAGTTCTTCCTGGTCCGCGAGGCGTCCGCGGTCCCCGTGCTGTCCGACGAGTCGCTGGTCCGCACGGAGCAGCTGGCCGAGGAGCAGATCGCCGCCCTGGCCCGCGATTCCCACCGGCCGGGGTAGGGGGGTATAAAGGCGGGGGCGACGCTCGGCGTCGCCGCGCGACCACCACCTTTGCGAAGGGAAGCGCCCCCATGATCGACCCGACCGAGGCGGCCCTCCTCCGCGGCATCGCGGAGGCCCACGCCGACGACACGCCGCGGCTGGTGTACGCCGACTGGCTCGAGGAACACGGCGACGCCCCGCGGGCGGAGTTCGTCCGCGTCCAGTGCGAGCTGGCGGCCGCCCCCGCCGCGGACCGCCGGCCCCCCCTCCGCGTCCGCGAGCGGGAGCTGTTGACGGCCCACCGCGGCGCGTGGTGTGAATCGCTCGGCGTGCCCGTCGAGGACGTGTCGTTCGCCCGCGGGCTGGCCGACCGGGTGCGGGTGTCGCGATGGGACGGCGGGCGGGCCATCGACCCGGCGGCCCAACCGCGGCTGGCCGCCGTGACGGACCTCGACCTGTCCGGGCTTCAACTCCGCGACGCCGACGCGACCGCCCTCGCGGCCGCCCGGCTGCCGGCCCTTCGGAAGCTCGACCTGAGCGACAACGCGATCACCGACCGCGGGGCGGCCGCGCTCGCGGCGGCGGCCGGGTTCCCCCGGCTGGACACGCTGTTCCTGTTCGGCAACCAAGTCTCGCCGACCGGCCGCGCCGCCCTGGCCGGGGGCCGCGGCTTCCGCCTCGCGACCCTCGACCTCGGCGACGCGGCCGAGGGGTACTGCATGAGCCGCGGGCAAGCGGACGCGGCCCGTCGGCGGTTCGTCCGCACGCAACTGCTGCCGCTGGTCCGGTCGTACTTCGACAAGTACGACCGGTTGCAGTCCGCGACGCTCTGCGTGGCCCAGTTCTGGAACGACGAGGCCGAGGACGCGGTCCACGGGGCGCTGGTCGTCAGCGAGTTGCCCGAGCCGACGCTGGCGGGCGTCCGGTACAGCTACGACGAGGCCGACGCCCGCGCCGACCCCAACGTGCCGAACACGCGGATCGTGGGCCAGTACGAGGAGACCGGGTCGGTGGTCGGCATTTGGGCCGCCGGGTGGGACGACAACGGGGCGGCCATCCCGCTGTGGGCCGCGTTCTCGCCGGAGGGCGGCAGCCAGGAGCACGAGCTGCTGGACGAGGCGTACGCCCCGGCCGTTCTGTTCTTCCGGCACGGCGGGTACGAGTTCCTGCCGATGTGCCGGCCGCACCTCGACGGCGTCCGGCCGGCCGAGGGGTGGGAGGAGTAAGGGGGTGACGTGCTCTACCTCGCGCTGAGCTGCTTCCAGGGCCGGCCGATGGCGGAGGCGGCGGAAACGCTGGCCGCCCTCGCCCCCGGCCGCGTCGGGCTGCAACTGACGCCCGGCTGCGCCCCCGGCCCGGTCCCCGTCGGCTGCCCGACGCGGACGCACCACGGGTTCACGGCGGCGGCGCTCCGCGCGCCGGTCTGGGACCGCGGCGAGCTGGTCTGGCACGGCGACAGCGCCCACCCGCCGCGGGCGCGGGACGTGCCCGCCGGCTGGCGGCCGCCGCCCGGCGTGGTGCTCGAAACCATGTACCCCGGCTACGCGGCGCTGGCGGACGGCGACCAGCTCGCCGCCGCGATGGACGAGGGCCGGTGGCTCGCCGTCGACGTCGCCCACCTGGACATCCAGACGTTTCACGGCCTGCTGCCGCGGCCGGTCCTGACCCGCCTGCTGGAGTACGACCGGGTGGCCGAGGTCCACGTCTCGGCGAGCCGCGAGCACCGCGACGCGCACGCCAAGGTGACGATGATGACCTGGGGCGTCGAGTGGGCGCGGGCGCGGCTCGCGGCCGGGACGCCGGTGGTCCTGGAGTGCTACATGCACAAGCTCGCCCCCGAGGAGCGGCTGGAGCAGGTCGCGTGGCTGTTGTGACGGGCATCGGGCCGGACGTGGTATCCTGGGGTGGAACGGATGGCGAAGCCATGAGTACCGCCCTGGGGAGCACAAGCCGACGGTCCGCATGGGCGGGTGGCCGCCCTGCTCCGGCACGACGTGTGCGCCGCGATCGTGGACATCGTGTCCACCCGCCGGGCGAACCTGTACGCCGAGCTGCTCGCACGCATCAATCAGTCCGACCCGAACCTGGGCGACCCGCCGCCGGCCCTGTACGCGGCCACGTTCCGCGGGCGGAAGCCGAAGCGGAAGCGGCCGCTGCTCGACGCCTGGTACTTCCCGCTCGCCGTCGGCCGGCCGCTCCCCACGATCCCGCTCTGGCTGTCGCCGGACCTCCGCATCGAGCTGCCGCTCGAACCCCGCGACCGGGAGGCGTGTCAAGTCCTCGGCATCCCGCGGCCGCGGGTTCCGCCCGCGGGACGGCTCCGGAGGATTTGCGATGGCGGACGCGGTTTCCGACGTGCAAGGCGGGTACGACCGGTGGGCGGCGGTCTACGACCACGACGGCAACCCGCTGCAGGCGCTCGAGGGGCCGCGGGTCCGCGCCGCCGTCGGCGACGTGCGGGGCCGCCGCGTGCTCGACCTCGGCTGCGGAACCGGCCGGCACGCCCTGTGGCTGGCCGCGGCCGGCGCGACGGTGACGGCCGTGGACTTCTCCGACGGCATGCTGGCCGAGGCCCGCCGCAAGCCTGGGGCGGACGCCGTGCGGTTCGTCGCGCTGGACCTGCACGCGCCGCTGCCGTTCGCCGACGAGTTCGACGTGGTGGTGAGCGGGCTGGTGCTGGAGCACCTCCGCGACCTGGGCGGGTTCTTCGCGGCGGCCCGGCGGGCGGTCGTGCCGGGCGGCCGGGCGGTGGTGTCGGCGATGCACCCGGCGATGTTCCTCCGCGGCGCGCAGGCCCGGTTCACGGACCCGGCGTCCGGCGAGCTGGTGCAGCCGGGCAGCCTGCCGCACTCGGTCGCGGCGTTCGTGATGGCGGCCGTGCGGGCCGGGTTCCGGTTGGAAAACGTGGAAGAGTTCGCCCCGGACGCGGCGCTCGCGGCGACGTGCCCGCGGGCGGAGAAGTACGTCGGCTGGCCGATGCTCGTGCTGCTGACCCTGACCGCGGGGTGACGGGACGGGCGGTCCCCCGTGCCCCACGGGTCGCGTCACTTCACCCGCATGAGCGCGAGGTGGTCGAACGGGTAAATTTTGTTCCCCGTCCGGCCGTCCTGGGATCCGACGTTCAGCCGCAACGCCTCCAACCGGTCGCGCTCCTTCGCGATCCGCGGGTCGTCCGGCGAGTCGAACTGGCCGACGCACACGAGGCTGCCGTTGAGCGTGTGCAGGATGTAGGAATCGAACGGCGTCACGTCCGGGGACTGCGGCGTCGGCTTCAAGCCACGGAGGACGAGCGCCAGCTTCTGTGCCAGGTGAGCCGTCTTGTCGAGGTGGTCCGGGCGGGAGCTGAACAGCTTCTTGATGCTCATCACGCTGCCGGCGTCCTTGTCCTTCACGTCCACGAGCGGGGCGTAGTACGCCTTCACCACCAGCGTCCACGGCTTCTGAATCTTCAGGACGCTCAGCTCCTCCTCCTTGTTCATCTGCAGCACGAGCGGGTCCGTGCCGGCCTCCGCCGTCAGCGTCTTCGGGGCGGCCGGGTTCGGCACGACGAACGCCAGCTTGAACGGGTTCAGGTAGCCGCCGGACAGCGTCGTCTGCTGGCCCTTCTCCGCCGCCCCGCCGACGAACCCGCGGTCCATGAGCATCTTGTTCTGCGGCTCGGTCCAGGTGCGGATCACGTCCAGCGCCTTCCGGGCCGTCTCCATGTCCTTCCACCCGCCGATCATGACCGCGTACTGCTCCTCGTACCGAATCTTCGGCACGCGGTAATTCGGCTTCGTCTCCTGGAAGTCGTACCCCTTGGCGAACGCCTCGGCCCGCAGCCGGTCGTTGAGCGCCAGGAACTCCTTCTCCTGCTCGGCCCGCTTCTTGGCCCCCTCGACGCGGACCCGCTCCTCTTCCTTCCGCTTCTCGTCCGCCCCCTTCTCGAACAGGTACGCCGGCGTCTTGTACGTGTCGCGGATCTCCTTCGCGAGTTGCTCGGCGAACGTCTTCGCGTTGTCGCCGTTGTACGCCTTCACCAGGATCATCCACGGGCCGTGCTCCGGCTTCACGTACCACGGGTGCAGTTGCGGGGCGGGTTCGCTCGGCTTCGGCGTCGTCGCGGCAACCTGGTCGAACGACGGGGGTGTGGCGGCCGGCGCAGTCGGGGCGACGGGCGGGGCCGCGGTGATCGGCGCGGGCCGGCGGTCGCTGGCGAACTGCGCGTCCGCCCCGGCCGCGGTCGCGAGTGCCACCCCGAACGCGAACAATCGACGCATGACGATTCCCCCGTGTGCGAACCCGTCCCCAGACCCGGCGAGATACCGCGGCGGCATCGCGAACGGAAGGGGACTTTTTGCAAACTTGAACCGATCTGGAGTTTTTCCGCGGGTTAGCCGATAACCCGAGCGGAGAAGTCCGTTCGCGAGGGTTGCCGCATGTCGAACATCACGGTCGGGACGCCGGAACTGTCGGAACTGCTCGACCAGTTGGCCGAAGGCCGCCACCAGCTCCGCGAGGAGAAGGCGACGCTGAAGCCGAAGCTCGCGGAGGCGGACCGGCTCCAGCGCGAGGCGAAGGAAACCCGCCGCCGGGTGCGGAAGGCCGCGGCCCGGTTCCTCCAGCGGGTCCGCCGCAAGGCCGACGCCGCGGCGAAGCCGATGGCCGCGGCCCGCGCCGAACTCGCCCTTCAGCAGGAAGAACTCGCGCGGTCGTTCGCGGACCTGAAGGCCGAGCGCGAGCAGTTCGCCACGGACGCTTCGGCGGTACGCGACCAGTTGCGGCAGTCGTGGGAACTGCTCGCCGGCCAACAGGAACAGCTCGCGGCCGAGCGGCACGAGCGGGAGCAAGAACTCTCCCGGCTGTTCCAGTTGCTCGACGCCCGCGAGCAGGACGTGACGGACCGCGAGGAGAAAGTGAAGCTCGACCGGCAGGTTGCCGACGCGGACCTGGCCGCGCTGCGGGCCGAGATCACCGGCCTCGACCAGCGGGTGATGAGCGCCCGGCTCGTGCTGCAAGAACTCGAACAGGAACGGGCGAAGCAGATGGTCCGCCGCGTCACCGGCGACGTGCTCGGGTTCGACGACCGCGTTCCCCTGTACTCGATGCCCGACGTTCCCTCGAACGAACTGACGGCCCTGCAAATCCGCGAGGACGACCTGCACCGCGAGCAGAAGGCGCTCGCGGCCGGGCGGCAGGAACTGGAGAAGCTCGCCGAACACCTGACGGACCAGCGGCAGGTGCTGGCCGAGCAGTTCCAGGCGTTCGCGGCCGCGAAGCAGGCGTGGCAGCTCGCCGAGACGCACACCGTCGATGAACTCGAATCGCTGGCGAAGGCCGTCGAGTCGCGGGAGGAGATGCTCGCCGTGCGGGACGCGGCCGCCGACCGGCTGGAGGACAACCGCCGGGAGCGGGAGCGGGAGCTGTGGAAGTACCAGACGACGCTCGACCGGTGGCACGCGACGCTGACCGAGCGCGAGGCGCAGTTCCTGGCCGACCGCGAGCGGTCAGAGGTCGGGCTGGCGGCCCGGCGGGGCATCGTCGCGGACCGCGAGGCGGGGTTGGACTTCGTCTGCATGAAGTGGGAGAACGAGCACGAGCGGGCACGCGACGGGCTGCTGGAGGCGATGGCGAAGTACCACGAGGAGCGGGCGGCGTGTGCCGCGGCCGCGGCCGAGTGCGAGGCGATGCGGCGGCAGACGCAGGAGCAGGCGGCGAAACTGGCCGCGTGGCTGGCGGCCGTCGAGCAGCAGAAGGCGGAGACGGTCGGCAGCCCGGACGACAAGCGGGCGTGGCGGCGGGTCAAGGTGCTGCGGAAGCGGTGGGAGGCGCGGTTCGGCCGGGCGCTGCGGAAGCTCGACGACCGGCTGGACCGGCTGCACGCGGAATCGAAGGCCGTCGCCGCGAAGCAGGCCGACCTCCACCGGCTGGCTGCGGACGTGAGCGAGCGGCAGCGGCAGCAGATGGCGGCCGACCGCGCGAAAGAGCGCGAACGGGTGCGGGCGGAGAAGATGCCGCCGGACGAGCCGGTGATCCTGTCGATCGCGGACGCCCGGCGGCAGCGGTCGGACGCGGAGATGCGGCGGCTGAAGACGGCCGCTGAGCTAGCGGCGGATGCGCTGCTGGACGCCGACGCGAAGCACGACATCCTGCGGCTGAAGCCGGCGGGGTAAACGTGTGGCGGGTTCGCTTTCTTGTTCCCTCCCCCCTTGGGGGGGAGGGTTAGGGAGGGGGGTGAGCTACCCGC
>NZ_JCABYM010000057.1:0-3452 GCF_059499385.1 Limnoglobus sp.
CGGCCCATAGTAGTAGGCACACACCGTGTGCCGTCTCGGTCATGCGCCCAGCGAGTTCGTCCGGGCCGCAGCGGCCGACAGCCGACGGCACACGGAGTGTGCCTACTACTATGGGCCGCCGCCTACCACAAGGGTTTCCGAAACGTGCGAACCTTTCTCACCCTCCTCCTGCTCGCCGTCGCCCTCGCCGCCCAGGACAAGAAGGCGGAGAAGAAGCCCGCGCCGCCGAAGCTGGCGGTCGCGCTGCCGCTCGCCGTCGAGCCGGGGAAGAAGGCGAAGCTCACCGTCCGCGGCAGCAACCTCGACGGCCTCACCGCCGCGAAGGTACACGAGCCGAAGTCGAAGGCCGCGCTCGTCGGGCAGCCCAAGAAGGTCGGGCTGCCGAACAATTACCCGCTCGACCGCGTCGGCGACACCGAAGTCGAGATCGAACTCGACGTGGCGAAGGAAGCCCCCGGCGGCACGGTCGCGGTCAGCGTCATCGGCCCCGGCGGGGAGTCGAACGCGGTGAAGGTGGCTCTCGCCGACGACACGCCGCGGGCCGCGGAGAAGGAGCCGAACGACGGGTTCGACCAGCCGCAGGTGGTGACGCTGCCGGCCGTGGTGGACGGCACGATCGGCCGCGAGCGGGACGTGGACGTGTTCCGGTTCACCGGCAAGGCCGGCGACAAGGTTCGCGTCGAGGTTCACGCCGCCCGCCTTAACTCTCCGGCGGACCTGATGCTGACGCTCTTGGACGCAGACCGAAAAATCCTCGACACGGTCGATGACGCGAACGGCTCGGCCGACCCGGTGGTCGTGCGGACGCTGCCGCGGGACGGGACGTACTACGTGTCCGTCCTGGAAGCCAACGACCTGGGCGGGAGCATGTTCGCGTACCGGCTGACCCTTCGCACGGAGTGAGTTCAGGGCCGGGCCGCGGGGCGGAGCCGCTCGCGGAGGGCGGTCGCGTTCACGTCAACGGCCACCTCGCTGCGGTAGACGCGGCCGGTCAGGTGCCGCTCGCCGACGTTCGACAACTCCCGCCAGCCGCGGAGCAGGCCGGCCCCGTTACGCCGCACGGACGCCAGGTAGTACGGCCCGTACCGGCCCCACTCGGCGGCGGACACCTCGGCCGCGACGGTCTGCTGCAGGGCCGTGTCGATGGCGTTCTGGAACGCGGCCTCGGCCGTCGGGCCGGTCCCTTGCGCCACCACCCGCGTTGTGCCGGGCGTCGGGGCCGGGGGCGGGTCGAGCGGGGCCACGACCGGCGGCAACTCCGCGGTGGCAGGCGTCGTCGTGTTCCAGTTCGAGTCGATCAATTTCACGCCGAGCGGGGCGAAGAACCCGGTGAACACGACGCCGGCGACCTTGCAAAATGTGCGGGAAATAGTGATCGTCATCGGAACTCCTCCGTGAGTTCGTGAGCTTCGGGTGGGGCGGGCACGCCAGACCACATTGGCAAGCCGAGTGCCGCGCGCCCGGATTGCGCCGTTTTGTAAAAGTTCGCCGGTCGGGGTTGTGGTCGGCGATAAGCTGCGCGAGTTGTTCAAACCTTGCGGCCGTGCCGGTTGTTCCCGCGGCCGCTCACCAGTGCGCGTTCGGCCCCGCGGGGACGGCGACCTGCGACTGCTGCACGTCCCACTCGCCCCAGCCGGGCGGCGGGCCGTCGTCGAGGTACGGGGCGATGATGTCGTCGAACTCCCGCAGGTCGTTGAGCATCACGAACCGCTGCTGCACCTTCTTGGGCAGCCGCAAAGCCTTCGTGTACCACGTCGCCACCTTGCGGAACATGACGCACCCGAACTTCTCACCGCCCCGCCACGCTATCAAGCGCTCCAGGTGCAGCCGCATGAACGCGAGCCGCTCGTGGTACGTCCCCCGCGGGCCGGGGTCGCCGGTGGTCACCCAACTCGACAGTTGGCGGAAGAACCACGGGTTCGCCAGCGCCCCGCGGCCGACGGCCAGGCCGTGGCAGCCGGTCTCGCGGATCATCGTGTCGGCGTCCGCGATCGACATCACGTCGCCGTTGCCGAAAACGGGGATGCGCTCGACGGCGTCCACGACGCGGCGGATGCCGTCGCGGTTGACGCGGCCGCCGAACCCCTGCTCCCGCGTGCGGCCGTGGATCGTGAGGGCGGCGACGCCGACCCGCTCGAACTCGCGGGCGAAGTACGGCGCGGTCAGTTGCGAGTCGTCCCACCCGAGCCGCATCTTCACCGTGACCGGCACGGCGACGGCGTCCACGACCTTCCGCACCAGCTCGATCGTGCCGCCGGTCGTGTCGCACATGAGGGACGACCCGCCGCCGACGGCGACGACCTTGCGAACCGGGCAGCCCATGTTAATGTCGATGACGTCGGCGAGGCCGCGGTCCTGGAGCCACCGGGCGGCGGCCGCGAGTTCGTCCGCCTTGCCGCCGAAGATTTGCACGGACAGCGGCCGGTCGTTCGGGTCGGTGGCGAGCAGGTCCATCGTCTTCGCCTTGCCCTCGAGGATGGCTCGGGCGTTGACGAGGTCGGTGGTGCAGAGGCCGACGCCGCCGATCTCGCGGACGGACAGGCGGAACGGCAGGTTCGTGTACCCGGCCAGCGGCGCGAGGACGAACCGCGACGCGAGCGGCACGCGGCCGACGGCCAGCGGCTCGCGGTAGTGGAGCGGCGGCGCGGGGGCGATGGTTTCGGCGATGACGGACATGGTGTCATGTTACGGGCGACGGCCGGCGACGCGAAGCGGAGGGTGAGGCGATGACGGAAGCGGAGTGGCTGTCGGCCAGAACTGTCATTGGCCTCGATCTTTGGCGCACCGCGAAGGAGCGACACCGGAAGTGGCGACTGTTTGCCGCGGCTTGTTGTCAGCGTGGCATCGAGTTGGTCGGCGACGGACGGTTGAACGCGGTATTGGAAGTTGCTGAACTGTTCGCGGATTCGGGCGTGACTTGGGAGGAAGTAAAGATCGCCCGCAAAGTCGTGACGGCGATCCGAAAGGAGTTGGGCGACCCGTTCGGTCCAACGGAATCACTACGCCACACGCTCGAAGGTTTGGAGTGTGCCACAACCAAGAAACCGGTCGGTGCCCTCGGCGCGTCTCACAAGGTTCATTTCGCCTTCCGGGCATTGGCTCGCGGTTCGGGGATACCAAGTGAATTCAACCGTCTGGGAGATCGAGAAGAGGCCGAGCAGGTTCGCCTCGCCCATGACATCTTCGGCAACCCGTTCCGCCCGGTCGCGTTCGACCCCGCGTGGCGCAGCTCCGCCGCCGCCGGCATCGCTCAGAAGATGTACGACGCCCGCGAGTTCGGCGCGATGCCGATCCTGGCGGACGCGCTGCAGGACGCCGGGTGCGAGGACGCCGCGATCCTCGGCCACTGCCGCGATCCGCAGCAGGCCCACGTCCTCGGGTGCTGGGTCGTCGATCTCGTGCCGTTCGCCGTGCCGCGGCCGTGGCATCGTCGATCTGGTACTCGGCAAGTC
>NZ_JCABYM010000058.1:0-3437 GCF_059499385.1 Limnoglobus sp.
GAGCGGAAGCGACGGGGTGAGGGACACTGACCCACACCCCGTCGCTTCCGCTCAGAGTTCTACGAAGCCCGTCGTTGCCGTATCGGGGCACGTCGCGCTCACGCCGCGACGCTCGCCCTTGCGCTTTCGGGAAGCGATTGCGGTGGGAAGGTGGTCGGCCTCGGCTCGGCCGACCTACACGAGTCACCGCTTCGCCAGGGCCAGCACTTCACCGACGCAATCCAACAACTCCGCCTGGCGGAACGGCTTCCGCAAAAACGCCAGCGGCGTCCCGCCGCGGAACTCGCCGGACAGGTCGAAGTCCGAGAAGCCGCTCATCAGGATGACCGGCAGGGCCGGGTGCCGCTGCCGCAACAGCCCGAGCGCCGTGTGCCCGTCCATCACCGGCATGAGCAGGTCCAGCACGACCAGCCGCACCCGGTCGGCGTGTCGCCCGACCAGCCCCACCGCCTCCTCGCCATTCTCGGCCGGCAGCACCTCCCAGCCGACGCCCCGCAGCGACAGGGCCGCGAACTCCCGGACCGTGGCGTCGTCGTCCACCACGACGGCCAGCCCGGCCCGGCCGGCGGGGGTGTACGCCGGGTGGGTCAGCGGGACGGTCGGGTGGCGGGACGGCGGCGGCGTCAGCACCGTGTCCGCCGGCACGCGGTTGTCGAGCGTCACCCGCACCGTCGTCCCGGCGGCCGGCCGGCTGGTGATCGTCACCGTCCCGCCGTGGCTCTGCACGATCCCGCGGACGGCGGACAGCCCGAGGCCGCGGCCGACGAACCGGGTCGTGAAGAATGGCTCGTACACCCGGTCCAGCACGTCCGGCGGGATGCCGCACCCCTCGTCCGTGACCTCCAGCCACGCCACGCCGTCGAGCAGCCCGTACTTCAGGACGACGGGCCGGCCCGGTTCCGTGTACGCCTCGGCCGCGTTCGTCAACAGGTTCGTCAGCAGCCGGCGGAGTTGGAGGGCGTCGGCCGTCAGCGTCACCGGCGCGGGGAGCACGGCGACCCGCACGTCCGGGGCGTTCGGCAGCCGCGGCCGCACGTCCGCCACCACGGCCGGGACGAACCCGTTCAACTCGATCGGCTGGCGGATGGTCGTGCCCCGGCCGGTCGAGGCGAGGATTTGCTGGCAAATCTCCCCGGCGTCGAGGATCGCCTGCTCGATCCGCGCCAGTTCCGCCTGGGCCGGGTGGTCCGGCGGCAGGGCGTCGCGGCCGCGGCTGGCGTGCCCGAGGACGCCGGTGAACAGGTTGTTGAACTCGTGGGCGACGCCGCCGGCGAGCCGGCCGAGGGCGGCCTCCCGCCGGGCTTGCTGGAGCGCCGCCTCCACCTTCGCCCGGTCCGCCTGCGCCAGGGCCAGCTGCTCCGCCCGCCGCCGGACCTCCGCCTCGACGACGGCCGTGCGGCCGGTCAACGCCAGGACGAGACTGGCCAGCAGCGCCGCCGCGACGAGCGATACGACCGTCGCGGTACACGCGTACGCCTGCGGCAGGGACCGCGGGTAGGCCGGGTCCGCGTACACCACGGCCGCCCAGTCCCGGTCGGCGAACCGGACCGGGTGGGCCTTGGAAATCGCGTCCGCCGGGACGCCGGCGGCCGATTCCGCCAGCACGCCGGTGAACAGCGGCTCGCGGATCGCGAGCGTGTCCCGGACCATCTGCCGGGCGTCGATGAGGCACGCCAGGTAGTCCGTCCCCGGCCGGTCCGGGGCGGCCGCGGCCCGGACGAGGATGGCGAACCGGTCCGGGTCGCCCGGCAGCAGCCCGGTCGCGGCCGGTTCGCCGGTCCGGGCGGTCTGCCGCATCGCCTCCCGGTACGCGGGCGGGGCGGCGGCCTCGGCGATCAACTGCAGGTCGCCGGCGACCGGGAACATGGCGTGGAACTCCCGCGACCGGTTGCGGACGATGGCCTGCCGGGCGTCCTCGGTCGGCACGCCCCGCCGCATCCAGTCGCGGTACGTCTCCAACATGGCCGCCAGCCGGTTGCCCTCGGCCTCCAACCGCAGGCCGAGCGTCTCGGCCGTCCGCTGGACCCGGCGGTGCGGCACGGCCGTGTCCGTCCGGTGGGCGTAACCGTGCGCCAAGACGGACCCGGCGGCGAGCACCGCGAGCGGCACCGCGACCGTGCGGACCCGCGGCCGCCACACGTCCCGCGGCCGGGCGACGAGGGCGAGGACGACCGGGGCGGCGATCAGCCCGCCGATCGTGTCCGCGGCCCAGACCTGCAGCCACGCCGCGCGGGGGTCCGGGAACGTTTCGACCAGGACGCGGACGGTCGCCGCCAGCAGGCAGTGGCCGGGGCCGGCGACGAGCAGGAACCGGACGATCTTCGCGAACCGGACCAGCCGCGAGGCCGAGCCGCACAGCCGCCGGATCAGCCACGCGCCCAGCAGGGCCTGCACGGTGTAGACGACGGCCGTGTACAGGCCGGGCAGGGGGGCGGGAAGGGCGACGGCCGCGGGGGCGAAGGCGGCCAGCCCCCAGAACCCGAGGAACGCGCCGGGCCAGAGGCGGGAGCCGCCGACGAGCAGCCCGGCGAGTGCGACGCCGACCGGCGGCCAGAACGCCACGCCGGCGTTCACCGGCGGCCCGGCCAGCAGCACGGCCCCGCTGGCCCAGCACGCGGCGGCCAAGCCCAGGAGTCGCGACCACAACGACAACGATGGCCCTCGGGGAAAGGTCCGCGGGAAAATCGGATGCTAAACGCCGAATTAGAGTGACGACGGTTGCAATGTAGAGCGGAGGAAGTTTTCCGCTACTCTGTGGTTTGAAAAAATCCTGAGACTTGCGGCGAAATGGCTGGCAAATTCTGCCTACCACTAAGGTCGGGACAGGAGTTGAGGCGAGGCCGAAACGGGCGTCCGAGCGAGAACCTCTTCGCGGCGAGAATCCCCTGGCCGGACAACAGCATTATGGGAAATCTCTCATAGGACTGGGGCGGAGGCCGGGAGGCCGGCGTGGGCGTCACCCATCGTCCGGTTCGCCAAGCACCTCGCGGACCTTGCCCGCGAGGCCGTCCTGGGTGAACGGTTTCTGGAGGAACGGCGTGTCGGGCGTAATCATGCCGTGGTGGATGACCGCGTCGTCGGCGTACCCGCTGAGGAACAGGACCGGCAAGCCGGGGCGGACGGCGGACAGCCGGGCCGCGAGTTCCGGCCCGCTCACGTTCGGCATCACCAGGTCGGTCACGAGCAGGGAGATGTCTGCCTCCCGCCGGGCCACGTCCAGCGCCTCCGCCCCGTCCGCCGCCTCCAGCACGCGGTAGCCGTACCGCTCCAGGATGACGCGGGCGAGCGTCCGGACGCCCTCCTCGTCCTCGACGAGCAGGACGGTTTCGGTCCCCCGCCGGGGCCGGGCCGCCGGCGGGGCCGGGCGGGGGGGGGGGGCCGGGGCGGCCCCCCCCCGGGGGTTGACCGTGTATTTGGGGCCCAGGCCCCGCGCGCAG
>NZ_JCABYM010000059.1:0-3428 GCF_059499385.1 Limnoglobus sp.
CCCCCGGCTCTGCGGGGGAGAGGGTTAGGGTGAGGGGGTCAAACCTCCCTCACCAGGGAGGAGCGTCTCTCAGTCCGGGACGCCCTTCCCCCTCACCCCGGCCCTCTCCCCCGCAGAGCCGGGGGAGAGGGAGTTGATTCGGTGGGCCTCGAAGACTCGGCCCACCCTACAAGACGGCTAGCTGATCTTGAGTTCCGTCGGTCCCAACGTCACGACGGTCGGGTTTTGGAACGGGAAGGCGTCCGCGTAGTCCGTCACCTTCTTCGGCGTGAGGGAGTCGAGTTCCCGCTGAATCTCGTCGAACGACCGGACGCGGCCGAGGTAATACCAGTCGCGGGCGATGGCCCCGGCGCGGGCGGAGGTCGATTCCTGCTGCATGATGAGCGACGTTTTCAGCCCGGCCTTCGTCCGGTCGATCTCGTCCTGCTGCACGCCGTCGCGGAGCTTCTGGAACTCGGCGAGCATCACGTCGAGCGTCTCCTGCGCCCGCTCGGGCCGCGTGCCGGAGTAGCCGACGATCGTGCCGCGGTCCTTCATCGCCTCGTGCGAGGCGTACACGGAGTAGCACAGGCCCCGCTTCTCGCGGACTTCGGTGAAGAGGCGGGAACTCATGCCGGACGACAGCACGCCGACCGCGCCGCGGGCCGCGAAGTAGTGCGGGTCCGTGACGCTGACGCTCGGGAACGCGAGCGTGATCTGCGTCTGCTGCTTGTCCTTCGCGATGTGCCCGGAGGTCGGGACGTGCGCCGCGTCGATGGGGAGGACGTACTCCTCGCCCCGCGGCCACCCGCCGAACAGCCGCTCGACCTGGTCCTTCAGCCGCGGCCAGTCGATCCGCCCGGCGACGGAGATGATCGTGCCGTTCGGCCGGAAGAACCGCCGGTGGAACGACCGCATCTTGTCGATCGTCAGCCCGGTGATCGTCTCTTCCGTGCCGTACCGGTCCTTGTTGAGCGGCGACGGGTAGTACCGCTTCTGCAACTCGAGCATCACCTGCTCTTGCGGCGAGTCGTCCAGCCCTTGCAGGTCTTGCAGCAACTGCGACTGCACCGCCTCCAGGTCGTCCGGCGGCAGCTGCGGCCGCAGCACGATGTCGGCGAACAGGTCGAGCGCGGCCGGGAGGTTCTTCGCGACCGTGCTGCCGGACAGGAACATGTTGAGCAGGCCGGGGCCGACGTTGTGATCGACGCCGAGCGAGTCGAGGGCGAGCATGAGCTGCTCGCTGTCCCGGTCGCCGGCCCCGCGGTTGATCATCTCGGACAGGGCGGACGCGAGGCCGCCGTCCGTCGCCGCCTCGTACCCGCACCCGGCCGGGATGAGGAAGTAGACGGCCGCCGACCGGACGTAGTCCATCGGCTCGGCGAGCAGGACGAGGCCGTTGGGGAGCGTGTGGGTGAAGACGGTGTTAGCCAACGATGGGGCCTTCCGTGCGGGAGGGTTCAGAGGCCGAGGCCGACCATGCCGCGGTCGGGGAGGTCAACGGACCGGTACAGGGATTTATACGCACGAAACCCCAACCGACGGTAGAGCGCGACGGCCGCCGCGTTCGCGGCCGTCACTTCCAGCTCGACTTCGCGAACGCCGACGGCGAAATACCCGGCCAGCGCCTTCAGGACGAGGGCCGTGCCGAACCCGCGGCCGCGGGCGTCGGGCAGCACCGCAACGTTCTGGATACCGCCGCAGGTCAGCCCCTGGATCGCGCCGACCGGCCCGGTCGGGCCGTCGAGTAGCCATGTCGCGGCCGGGCAGAACGTGTCGATGTCCCGGACGGCCCGCATGAGCATTCGGCAGCCGGTGGCCGTCCGCAGGCTGGGGAAAATGAGCGCGTCGGGTTCGCCGGCGAACGCCTCGAGCAGCACGTCGGCGTGCGCGTCCACGAGGGAATCGTGCCACGGCCGCCACCGGAACCCGGCCGGCAGCGGCGGCACGGCGACCGGCCCGTCCAGGTCGCGGCGCATGCGGTGGCGCTTCAGGTACTCGTCCGGCACGGCGGGCCTCGCGGCGGGAGCGAAGACGAAATTCTACCACACGCCGAAACTTGCGCGGCAATCCTTCGGTTCGATTTCAAAGCGGAGGTCGCGGAGACAGATGAAGGAACGAGTGCCGCGAATCACGAAGTCGTCCAGACGCGGACCTTGTAGATGAGTACGACGTGCTGGTTGTCGAAAATCTCGTAATGGACGGTGATCGGCTCGACGATCAGTACTCGTTCGCCGTCGTCCCGCGATTCGCCAACCGCGGTCGGGTCGGCCGCGAGTTGGGTCTCGATCCGGCTCACGGCGACCCGCAAGGCTAGCGCGTCGCCGCCTTTCTCCGATGCCAGGAAGTAGTGGGTGTCGATGATTTCACGGGCCCGTGCGGCCCAAACGACGCGGTAGCTCACGGAGCCTTCACGAACGTGCGGTCGATCTCGTCCAGCCCTCGCAACAGTTCCTCGGTCGTGACACACCGCCCGGCCGCGAAGTCCTCCCGCCCGAGCTGCCGCGCGTCCGCGTCCGACGGTTGTGCCCGCTCGATCTCGTACATCATGCGAACGTACTCGTCCTGCGGCACGAACCGGCCCAACACCCGCCCCGTGTCGTCGCACACGTCGGCGGCCCTTTGACCGCCTTCGAGTTTTTGGAGTTGATCCGAGTCCACGACCAACCGACCCATCGTTCATCCTCCGAATCAGGTCCGCACGTAGGCGTCGTAAACGATAACAACCCCGCGGGCCGGGTACGGCTCGAATTGAACGACGAGCGGGCGCTGAAAGCCGATGCGTTCGTTGCCGTCGCGGGATTCGCCGAACGTCAGCGGGTCGGTCGCCAACTGCCCGTTCAGGTCCGCGAGCGCGCGATCGATGGCGGCGTGGTCGCCGCCCATTTCCCACGCCCGGAAGAACGCGAGGCGGGTGACATCGAACGCCCGGTTGGTCCAAACGACCCGGTACGTCACGGCCGGTTCCTCGGCGTCTGCCGGATGCGCTCGAACTCGGCCAGCAAGTCCGCGGTCGTCCGCAACCGGCCCGCGGCCAAGTCGCGGAGGGCTTCTTGCCGCGTGGCCTCGTCGATGGGTTCAAAGAACTCGGGGTCCTCGATCCATTCCCGGTACACCCCCGCGGGCACGAACTTGCCCAGCACGACGCCGGCGCTGTCGCACACCTCCACGGGAAATCGCGCCCCGTGAACCTGATCGGATTGAGTTTGGTCGAGAACAAGCCGTCCCATCGAATCGCCTCCCGTGTGACAGGGATCATACCCGCTGCCTGGGACGAAAGAAAGACGGCGTCACCCCGCCGCGTCCAGGCCGCGGAGCGTGCCGGTGGAGCTGGCGAACTTGTCCGCCGGCAGCCCCAGCCGCTGGAGCATCGACACGAACAGGTTCGGCAGCGGGTAGTTCCGCTCCCGGTCGAACGCCAGGTGGCCGGCGTGCTTGAACCCGCCGCC
>NZ_JCABYM010000060.1:0-3417 GCF_059499385.1 Limnoglobus sp.
GCCGGGGGTCACCCCCCGGGGGGGCCCCCCCGCGGGGGGTTGCGCTTGGGGGGGCGGGGGCCCCGGGGGTTGACACCCCTGGCTAACGACTGCCGCCGCTCCGCGGCTCCGGAGCCGGTCGGGTGGCCGCCACCGACAGCCGACCCGGGCGAACGCGGACCTCGGCGCGGGGTCCGCATTCGGGTGTTCTCCCGCGCCGGGTAGTCCGAACAGATGGCAGACACTGTCGGCGAGCCAGGGGAACGGACGGTATAGTGTTCCGGTGCGGGTCCGCGCGCCGCGGGTCGAATAACTCGTTCTGCCGCAGAAGGGCTTGCCGTCCGGATGTGGTCAGACGAAGGTAGCCCTATGGCCTCTGACCGAAAGCAATCCAAGAAGTCGCCCACTAGCGTTACGCCCGCCGGCGCACCGGCTAGGAAGACGCCCGTCTCGCAGGCGGACGTGCCACGCCACTCAGTTCAAGAAGCGCTCCGTGTTGCTCAGGCCGTCGCCGATGAGTACGCGGGCGCAGCCACGAAACCGCTCCATGTCGCAGCCGCCATCGACCTGACAGTGAATGCGAGTCTCTTCCGTATGCTTGTCGGCGCGTCGGCCGCATACGGGTTTACGACCGGGTCTTGGAAGTCGGACGTAATCTCTCTGACTCCGCTTGGCAAACGAGCGACATCTGCCAAGTCAGAGCAGGAGCGTCAAGCTGCCATCAAGGAAGCATTCCTAAAGCCCAGAGTCGTTGCAGCGTTCCTGACTCGATACGCCAACAATCGCTTCCCGAAAGACAGCACCGCGAAAACCGTACTCGCCGAACTCGACGTACCTGCTGACTCTGCCGACCACACCTTGAAGCTCATTGCCAAAGGTGCTGCCGACCTCGGTTTGCTGCGTGACTTAAAGGGAAGCCAGTTCGTCGATCTGGACGGGGTTCCTTCCGCGGCTAGGGCGTCCAATAGCGACCCGTCCAGCGAGGAGGGCGAGAACGAACCGGACCGGCCCGTGAGTCCCGCAGGTGAAGTGATCGAGATCGCACCATCAAAGCCGCTTCAACCGGCCACAGCCAACAACCGCGTGTTCATCACGCACGGCAAGAATCTAGACATAGTCAACCAACTCAAGGAATTGCTGACGTTCGGCAACTTCGCCCCTGTGGTCGCCGCCGAGCACGAGACGATTTCCAAGCCAGTACCCGACAAGGTCATGGACGACATGCGGTCGTGTTCGGCGGCTATCATTCACGTCGGCAAGGAGGTCAAAGTCCTCGATCAGGAGGGCGCCGAACACGTCTTCGTCAACCAAAACGTGCTCATCGAGATTGGGGCCGCGATGGCCCTGTACGGGCGGAAGTTCATCTTGCTTGTCGAGCGGGGAGCCAAGCTCCCGTCCAACCTTCAGGGACTGTACGAGGTCCGTTACGAAGGCGACAAGCTCGACTACGACGCGACGATGAAACTGCTCAAGTCGTTCAACGACTTTCGCCAGTGACAATGGCGGGCCGAACCAGGCGCTACAGCGGACGGCGCGCAAAGCCGGGCCACCATTGCGCGGGGGCGTTCGGTCAATCCCCTCACGCCAGCAGGCTGACCGGCTTGCCGATCTCGAACCGCCGGCCGTCCCGCTTCACCTCGTGGTACAGCGTGTCCCGCTCCACCGGCTCCCGCCCCGCCTCCTCGATCAGCCGCCGCAGGTCGCCTACGCTCAGCTCCTGCGGGCTGTCGCTGCCGGCCGCGTGGTAGATGGTCTCGTGGACCACCGTCCCGTCCAGGTCGTCGGCCCCGTAGCTCTGGGCCACCTGCGCGATCTTCACCCCCAGCATCTGCCAGTACGCCTTCACATGGGGGAAGTTGTCCAGGAAGATGCGGCCCAGGGCCATCACCCGCAGGTCGGTCAGGCCGCTCGGCTTCTTCAGCCCGAGCTTCTGGCCGAGCGGGTTGTTGTCCGGGTGGAAGGCCAGCGGGATGAACGTCTGGAACCCGCCGGTCTCGTCCTGTAAGTCCCGCAGCCGGGTCATGTGGTCGATGCGGTGTTCGGCGGTTTCCAGGTGGCCGTACAGCATGGTGGCGTTCGACCGGATGCCGAGCCGGTGGGCCGCCCCGTGGATGCGGAGCCACTCGCCGCCGTCGGCCTTGTGCTCGCAGATTTGCGACCGCACGTCCTCGGCGAAAATCTCCGCCCCGCCGCCCGGCAGGCTGCCCAGCCCGGCCGCCTTCATGTCGGCGAGCAGTTCCTCGACGGGCCGCTTGGTCAGCCGCTGGAACCAGTCCCACTCGACGGCCGTCCACGCCTTCAGGTGCAGTTCCGGGCAGGCGTCGTGGACGATCTGCACGACGTGCCGGTACCACTCGTAGGGCTTGAGGTGGTGCAGCCCGCCGACGATGTGCATCTCGGTGCAGCCGCGGGCCGACGCCTCCCGGGCGCGGTGCAGAATCTGCTCGTCCGACATGACGTAGCCCTTGGGCGACTTCAGGTCGGCCCGGTAGGCACAGAACTGGCAGCGATAGACGCAAACGTTGGTCGGGTTGAGGTGGACGTTCACGTTATAGTACGTCCGCCGGCCGTTCTTCCGCTCGCGGACGTGGTTGGCCAGCTCGCCGAGGGTGTGCAGGTCGGCGTGGTGGTCGAGGAACAGCGCATCCGCGGGGGTAAGGCGGGTGCCGGCGAGAACCTTGTCGCGGAGGTCGGCGAGCTGGGCGGCGGTGGTCATCGGCGGCGGTCCTGCGTCCCGGAAGCGTCAGGATAGGAACCGCACCCGCCGCCGGCGGGCAACGGGTCAGCCGACCGCGGCCAGTAGGTCGTCAGTCAGTGCGCCGCTGGCCCGCAGTTGGTTCTGGTCGAGCAGGCTGTTGATGGCGGCCACGGCCTGAGCGTCTTGGTACTCCGCGTCCGGGATCATGTCGTTCTGGCGGAGCCAGTACGCTACTTCGCACCAGTACCACAGCGGGGCATGGTCGCCGATGCCGCAGACCGGGGCCGGGAATCCGCCCGGTCCCCGCCCGCCGGTCACATACTGCCCGACGAGTTGGCGACTTCGCCCGATCAGACGAGCGATCTCCGCCTGAGTGACAAGATGGCAGTGGTCCACCCGCACCACGTCCGCCCCGATGTCGGCCGCCCGCACCTGACGGATGGCGGACAGGACGGCCTGTTTCAGCGTCTGGGCGGCGCGGGTGAACGTCAGATACGCCCGGCCGAATCGCATGCTCGGAGTGGCGTCGTCACAGCCGGCGGCGAACAGCGCGTCCGCCACCTCGTCGGTCAGTTCGGCGATGCCGGACAGCACCAGCACGAACTCATACTCGCGGTCAGTTGTCATCGGTCGGACCCTCGGCCCCGTCGTCTCCGGCGGCCTGCGGAGGCGGGGGCTGGTGTGGGCAGGCGTCGATCTCCCGGCGAAGGTGCCGGGCGTGGTTCTCGGGCACACGGGGC